>JALOBE010000010.1 GCA_023228425.1 Syntrophales bacterium | reverse complement strand
AAGACGTGCTGAAAAAACTTCATGCCGCTCAGGTACTGCCAGTAGGGGTTCTCAACCCACCCGTCAAGAACGCCTTCATCGCTGAGGTTGTGCATGTACTTGAGGTAATGCAGGGAAACCATCAGACGGGTGCTGATGGCCGGACGGCCCTGGTCAGGGCAGCAGGTCGCACCGAACAGGTCGTCCGGCCGATCCCGGTCAACCATCCCTGCCGGTTTCACCAAGGGGTGACGGAGATCAATGATCTGGAAAAGCTCTGAACGAAACAAATCTTCTTGACGATTGTGTTGGGGAGGTCGCTTCGGCTTCACAGGTGCAATTTGCAAGCTTTCTGTGGTTTTGTTGTTGAAATCTTGCAAGACCTATGGCACACATACCATAAATTGTCCAGTAATAGTATGAATATAGACTATTTTTCAGGATCGACTACCCTATAACCCGGACAGCTTATGTGCTATTAACACAATGCATTTTGTGGGTTGACGGAACGAATACAAACCGCTATAGGTAATCAGAACATTGGTTAGTGATTCTGATTACTTTCCGAATTCGACACAGGCAGAATTTTCATCGATACCTAAACACCAGCCGATTCCCGTGAGGCTAGCATGCGAGAAGCATTTAGAGACCCCGTATCTCATCACAGAGAGCGGGGTTTAGTTTTTTTATGAAATCAATATGTGACGTCCCCGTAACAAGTAAAAATAGCGTAACACCTTAAAATAATTTATAAACCACGTATTTTCCCCTTGACATCTTTTCTGTAAAGGGTATGAATCATGGTACATATTAATGAGATAGGTGCTGATGCCATGATTTATGCCCGCGATCACAAAACGTCCTGCCTGATCGACCCGTGGGACTACCCGGGACCCAAACGGCGCAGACTTTCCGACAGCCCCCGGGCCGGTCTCTTCCGGGAGCATATCCTTTCCGAGCTGCCCGTTCACAAGATCGCCTCCTGCTACACGGAGGGATTCGGGAGACCGGCCAAAGAGGTCTATGCCTCCCTTGGTGCGTTGGTTCTCCAACAGATGCACGATTTGACGGATACGGATGATGAGACCGTCTCCCGGTTTTCCTTCAATCTCCAGCGGCACTATGCCCCGGACATTCCCGACGAGTCGGACGAGGCGAAGTATCTGTGCACCAAGATCCTGTGGACCCTTCGTCATCTTGTTGCACAAAAAGGCCTGGACCGGGAGTTCTTTACCGCCACGACGGAAACCCCGACGAAGGTGTTTGGGGTGGACACCTCCAGAGAGCGGATCGATTCGGTTCATATCCGTTCCAACATGCGTCGTTTGGGGAGGATCTGCATTTTTTTCCAGAGCATCCATACCTTCCTCGTCAACCTGAAGTGGCAGCGCCGAGTTCTTTTCGAGACGATTGAGCGAGTGCTGATCGATCGGTACCTGACCAGAAAGGCCCTGGGCTGCTTTTCCCTGGTGGAGCGTTTCCGGGGAAACAAACAGGTGATATCCCTGAACACCTTCGGCGCCCTCCTGCGAGTGTTGAACGATCAGTGCGGCCTGTCGGCGACCGGAGAGATGATGGTGAAGGCACCGAAGGAGATTGCCTCGTCTTCGCTTCAAAATCCATCCGATCCTGATGCCGGCTATGACGCCCGCAAGGGTCAGGGGTATCAGGTTCAGGTCATGGAGATCTGCTGTGCCTCGTCCGACGAGGTGCTCAAAGACAGGATGTTGGCTGTCAAAGAGCGTTTTCTGAGCACGGAGCACCAGCTCAACACTCGTTTCAACGCGGCGACTGAATCTAGGACCAAAATCTGCAAAAACGCCGCATGACTTTTTACGGGACCATCAAAAATGGTAAATTCGTAATGTCTGACTCATGTAGGGAAAAATAAGAAACCGGTTATGCACAAAAACAAAGTTGGGACTTGCCCCATCGGAAATCGGGACCGGTGTCGAAGTCGCAATCGAGGCAAACCGAGGCGCAAAAAGGAACTGAATCGATTTTCGCTTGTTCATCGAAAAGATCGAGGAGGTCCTTGAGCAAGCGGATTGAGAATCGTAAAGGCGGCGGTATTTCAGGACGGGATAGAAGTGTAATGACTATATTCACTGAACCACGAAAGAGACTCATCGACTGGGTGCGCCAGCAACTGATCGGTCCACCTGATAGCCAGGATCTACCTGCTGGTGTGCTGCCTACGGAACGTTTCCCCTGTGGTGCCCTTTACCCCACATCCCAATGGGGCGAAGGTATCGACCCTTCTGCCGAAGATATAGATGAAGCTGTAGGAAATGCTGAGATTGCGGGTGAAAGATTAGCTGAGCCTGCCGTCGTGCGACGTTACGTTCCACCATCATCTCTGGGCTTCTCGTTTTTTATAAAGGGTGAGGATATTCGACTCCAGGTGTTGTGCCGTGCCGTTGGGTATGAACACACAGAACGAGATGAAGGCGGACGATACAAAAACCAGTGGACACGCAAGGAACTGGTTTCCGGGCAAGGAGACCGCGAAGAATTCGAAAACGTCAGGTGCCCTGGGAAAAACCAACACCAGAGGTTTCCCAAACTAGCAGGCAAAGCACGTGTAGATGTCCAGTGGCGTAACTTTGTTGATGGCTGGATCGTAACCATTTCTCTGTGTAATATGCAGAAGCTTTCAGATAGCAAGACAGCAAGGGACTACTCCTTTGAGCGTGCCGAAAAAACCCTGTTCGAGATCAGTCTTCGTTGCGTTATCGACGCCGGTGACGTCGGTCTCTATCCCCGTGTCGACCGAAGCCTGCTGGATCAGGAAGAACAGGAAATCGAACTCCAGTACGCCCATCGGCGCATCTACGCCATAGGGCATGGCTGCGCCGCCAATTGGGAAGTAAAGGATGGCAAGGCCTATGAACTGCGGTCCGATACAATGCCGGCAGTGGAAGTACGACAGATGACGGCTGATACTGGATCGGGAGGCAAGCCCATATTGTCGTTAGCACGATTGGCTGGTATAGACAAAGCTCACGCGACACTTTTGCCCGAGATAGGCGAGTTCATAAGCGGATACGCTAACTGGGTTGCCATCCAACAGAACAATATTGCAAGCCTTCCAGATGACGATCGTGCAGCCGAAAAGCGCATGGTCGAGCGCATGAACACAGCCGTCTCGCGTATGCGTGTAAGTTTGCGCCTACTGGGTAGCAATGAACAGGTAAGGATAGCCTTTGCCGTGGCCAATCGCGCCATGCTGGATCAGATGCGCCGGCATGATCATATCCAAGGCAAGCCATCCACTGACGAAACTTATCGTTGGCGTCCATTCCAGTTGGCCTTCTTGCTGACCACACTGGAATCCACAACGAATGAGAATAGCGAATTCCGAGATACGGTTGACTTGATATGGTTTCCGACAGGCGGTGGTAAGACCGAAGCTTATCTCGGCCTGATCGCATTCCAGATAGTGCTACGGCGACTTCGTCATCCCGATACCGGGGGCGGAACCGCTGTTCTGATGCGCTATACTCTGCGCCTGTTGACCCGTGACCAGTTCATACGCGCCACCCGTTTGATCTGTGCGTTGGAACTGATACGGCGTGAACGCGATGATCTCGGTTCCGCGCCGATTACCATAGGCATGTGGGTGGGAGAGGCCACCAGCCCCAACTCCTTTCAGAAAGCGGCTGAACTTGTAAAGAAGGCGATTGCCGCCGGCGAAAAGCCCGAACTGGTGCTCGACCGCTGCCCCTGGTGCGGGGAAGATTTTGAGGCCGGTCGTAACTACGACAGCACCACGCAGCACTTCCATTACCTTTGTCGGAACCTGGACTGCGGCTTTGGCATGTCTGCGGATGGCGTATTGCCTTGCAATATCGTCGATGAAGCCTTGTATGCCGAACCACCGACGATGTTGGTCGCCACGGTGGATAAATTCGCGAGGCTCGCCTGGGAAGAGCGTGCTAATGCGTTCTTCGGTGGCACACAGCATCGACCACCGGAACTCATCATCCAGGATGAATTGCACCTGATCGCCAGCGCGCTCGGTTCGGTGGCCGGCCTGTACGAAGCCGCCATCGACAGCGTGCTTCAATTGCGTGGCGTGTATCCAAAGTACATCGCATCGACTGCCACCATCCGTATGGCGGAGCAACAGGTAAAGCGACTGTATGGGCGCGAAGTTGCCGTGTTCCCGCCGCCTGGCCTGGACTGCGACGATGCCTATTTCGCCCGTACCGTGCCGCTGGAGCAACACCCGGGCCGAATCTACGTAGGCTATCTGGCGCCGATGCTGAACCGTCAGCAATGCCTGGCGCCGTTGGCGGCGACATTGCTACGGGCCCCGCACGTGCTGTTCGAGAGTGAACAGAATGCACAAGAACTGCTGGATGCCTGGTGGACGCAGATGGTGTATCACGGCAGCCTTAAGGGAGTAGGCAACAGCCACACGGCTTTTGCAAGTGATGTGCGCGATTTCATGCGATTGTTGTCTGGCACAACAGACGCGCAGGCCCAGGAAAACGAAAAAGCGAAAAAACAAGAACGCTCGCCGCCAAGCATTGCGCAACTTACCAGCTTGCAGACGGCGGCGCAGAATGCAGAGATTTTTTCCCGGTTAAGCAGGACGCGCGAAAAGGATGGCTGCCTGGATGCCGTGCTGGCCACCAACATGATCTCGGTTGGCCTTGATGTGGCTCGATTGGCGCTGATGATTATCAACGGCCAGCCGTTGACCACAGCGGAATATATTCAGGCCAGCAGCCGCGTGGGGCGTAGCGACGTGCCTGGCGTAGTGTTCGCGAACTACTACCGTGAACAGGCACGCAGCCTGTCGCACTACGAGAGCTTCCGCCCTTACCATGAAGCCTTCTACCGCTTCGTCGAGCCTACCAGCGTCACGCCTTATACCTACCAAGCCCGCCAGCGTGCACTGGCGGCGGCATTGGTCGTCGTGATGCGCCACGGTGGGGTTGGATTGTTGAATAACGGTGCAGCTGCCAATTTTGACTCGAACGATTCGCATGTTGCCAAAGCCGTTGAACAATTCAAACGACGTTGCGTACTATCAGCACCCGATCAGGTTGATGAGGTAAGCGGCCATATCGACGCTCTAATTGCCGAGTGGCAGACCGAGGTCAAACGCTGCCGGTCAGATCGAAGACAATTGGAGTATCAAGTCCCCGATAAGGACAATGGGCGCGATCGCCTGTTGTACAACTATGATGATCGTATTCGCGGCCTGTGGCCGACGTTGCAATCCATGCGCAATGTCGAAAACACCGCCCTGCTCAAGGCATTATGACCTATGGCCAATGAATTGATTCCCATACGTCTGTCACACCTGCTCGGCCATAGCGGCGTCGGAGCCATCGTGCGAGGGGCAAATGGGCTGGCGGTCGTTCAGGACACCCGGCAATGGACTGATCGCTCTGGTCGTTTCGTGGGCAAGCTGATTCCCTATGTGGAGCGCGTGCGTGCCGCGCTGGGGCTCGAGGAGCAACTGCGCGAGCCGCCTGTGGCGAAAGAGATGCCGAGTGGCCAGGTAGATGGTGCCTGTGTACCGGCGACGCGATTTCCATCCTGGATGCGCTGCCCGTCCTGTGGCACCTTGTATCGCTGGCCGTGGCAGAACGATCAGCCCGATCACGTCCCCCGCTGCAATCAACAGAATTGCAGAAATCACCCTAAGCTGGAACAGGTGACCTGGGTGCTCGCGCATCCTTCAGGGTACCTTGCCGATGTGCCGTGGCATTTTCTCTCGCACAAGAACGCGCGTGAACCTGCTCAGCGCAACTGCAAAATACGGGATCAACTACGATTGATTGAACTAGGTTACGAGAAGCGCATATTGCGGTGCGGCGCCTGCCGTGCTGAAACCCCGTTTCGTGATGGTGAACGAATGGGCTTTGGCCAAGGGCGGATGCAGCCATGGACCAAAGACGATCTGGTTCCGCCAGGAGAAGTTGCAGAAGAAGATGACAAAGACCCCGCACAGGTGCTGGTGATCAATGACACGCGGCTTTACGAGCCAGTGGCAAAATCTGTTTTGGTGATTCCACCGGAATCCCGCGTGCGAAAGGGGACCGTCGTGGATCTCCTGTACCGCAATTCCAAAGACCGAAGTCGTATAGACGGCGCACGAACACCATTGGCGAGGAAAGGCATCATACGAACTCTGGCGACGGAGTATCACTGTACCCCCAAGGATATCGAAACCGCATTGGCTGATCTTGCCAGCGGCTATCCCTTGTATGGCGAGAACCTTACGTTCGGACAACTGCGGGAAAGCGAGTTTAAGGCATTTCTTGAGGTTCTGCCCGACCAGCGCGAGGACGAAGACCTGGTGACTCGCAACAAAAGTGATGAGTGGCGTAAACTGGAGATGGCGGTCGATCTGAACCCTGATGAGCGAAAAATTGTCCACGGTATCCGTCACCTTGTCCGCGTGGATCGCCTCAAGGCGGTGAAAGTATTCAAGGGCTTTAAGCGGCCGTGCGCGACTAATGAGGAAAAAAAGAGAGGTGTGGTTGAAGCTACTGTTCCGCCAGATATTGTTGGTCAATCAGACTGGTTGCCAGCCATCGAGTTGTACGGAGAGGGCATTTTCCTCGTGCTTGATGAGGACAGGCTCAGAATCTGGGAGCAAACACCTGCTGTTGTTTCGCGTCTGAATCAGCTACTCCCCCGATTTGCCCAATCCGGTCGCGATAACCCCAACCCACTGACCACACGCTTCATGTTATTGCATACCTTATCACACCTGTTGATGCGACAAATCGAATCCGAGGGTGGCTATCCTGCAGCGTCGCTTATTGAGCGGCTTTATTGCGCAAACGCTCCAGAGCCTATGGCCGGGATTCTCATCCATGTCGCCGTTCCCGACATCACCGGCTCACTGGGTGGTCTGGCTGAACTGAGCGAACCCCGGCGCTTCCTGGGCATCCTGATTCGAGCATTGGAGCATTCACGCTGGTGTTCGCTTGACCCGGTTTGCAGTGAGCATGAAGGTCAAGGACCGGGCTTACTGAATCGCGCTGCCTGCCATGCCTGTGCGCTGGTGCCCGAACCTGCCTGCGAATACGGCAATACTTTGCTGGACCGCGGATTCGTCAAGGACGATGTTGCCGACGGGTTGCCTTCATTCTTTGGAGTACCTTGACTATGCCGATTGATCGCACGCGCCGATTTACACTTCCGGGAATTCATGAACTGAACAAGGATCAGGATGAGGCGCTGGCATTACCGTTGGAGGGGCGACACCTGATTATTGGTGGTCCCGGAACTGGTAAGTCAGTTGTGGCATTGTTACGGGCTCGACGACTCTCGCAGAAGGATAAGACCTACCGAACTCTCGTTTACAATCACTTGCTGGATCATTCGAACCGTCATTTATTTGGCAGTGAACGGGCATTTTCGGCCAAAACCTGGGACACTTGGTTTCGAGATATTTGCAAATATTTTTTTAAATCAGTTCCGACACTTGAACCGGATTATCCGGGAGGCTATCGGCCAATAGATTGGAATACCGTCGAACTCGAGGTTCAATCTCTGGATAATATTCCAGATCAAAGCGACAAGTTTATTGTTATCGATGAGGGACAGGATATGCCACCAGCCTTTTATCGAACGCTGACCCATCTGGGGTTCGAGAACTTCTACGTAACTGCCGACCAGAACCAGCAGATTCACCCCGACAACTGTAGCTCACGCCAAGACATCGAAAACACGCTGGTAATTGAACCCGACGACACGCTGGAACTGAAAACCAACTATCGGAACACGCGTCCTATCGCGCTACTGGCACAGCACTTTTACCCAGCTGATCCAGCCAGTCCAAAACCGGACCTGCCCGATCTTCAACCTGCTGCCGCGACGCCGGAGTTATGGACTTACGGCACCGCCAACACAGCAACGCTGGCTGCGATTGCAGACAATATCCTCCGGTTGAGCGACCGTAATCCACGCAAGCTCATTGGAATCATTACTCCAGACAATAAAGTGCGGACGAAATTCAATGACACGCTTCGTAGTGCCAATCCAAAGCTGGACAATGGCAAACCGCCGATCCATACCTTCGTTTCCGGCCAGCGGGAATTACCGGACTTCGGTCAGGGCGGCATCATGACCATAAACGCCCAGTCCTGCAAAGGCTTGGAGTTTGACACCGTCATCTTGGCTGATATCGACCAGCACCAACCGAAACACGATCCTTATGCGCTCAAGGCACGGTTTTATGTAATGGTGGCGCGTGCCCGAGAACAGCTCATGCTGCTCCGTACTGGCAATATTTGTCCCGTCGTGGATGGATTACTGCCCACCGACCCCTCTATTCTTGTTAGGAAGTAGGTCATGATCACGAAAATAGGTACTCCAAAGAAGCCCCGAAGTCGACGAAAACCGGCGCGCATATGGCACCTGGTAACCAACCATCAAAACATGCTTTACATGCTGGCTGCCGGCATGGTGATGGGACCCGCAGGTTTTCGAAATAAGTACTATTCTGATTCATTGAGCCTCTGTCCGGGCTGGATTCCCTTGTTCCGTAACAAGGTCAAGATACCAGCCGACATTTTGAAGCGTGCCACCAGTGAGCGTAAGCATTTATTGCCCTGCATCGCGTCTCTCGATTTGAGAGATTTTTCCGGCCCGGTTCGGATGCTGTCTCGAGATGGCCGTATGCGACACGTCGCCTCGTCAGCCGCGAGAAAACGTAAAGATGACATTGCTATGTTCGTCCGTGCGCCACTACCGACAACCTTGCTATTGAGCGTTAACTTTTGCACACCCGAGGACAGGCAGACATTCGAAAGTGCCGCCAATGATGTCTCGAACGTCGATCTGACCTCTCATCGGGTTGAGATTGCGGAATCGCTGTTTTCCGCCGACACGGAGGTGATGTGGCCAGCAACGCAGCCACAAACGCAGCTGTTTGAGAATAGCAATGACAATTCGCCGGCTTTTGGACAGGCACTTGGCGGTGTACTTGCGATGCTGCATCACACTGCTAATCGCAGTGATCTGGGACTTGCGGCCTTTCGGCTAGCAACTGGAACCGCACGTGGTGAAGATAGTGACCTGGTCCAAAGCGATCCCATACTGGCAGAGCTTCCCAACTGGATGGAGGGAAGTGAGATATCCGGGCAAGCAGATACCCGTGCCGAGCTCTATTGGGGCGTTATCCAATCGCTGGTTGTTGCGCAAACGCAGGAACGCCCGCAATCGCCCATCGATGTGGCGCTTGCGTATCTAGAGAAACAACTTGACTTGCTACGGGAAATGGAATTTCGGCCACGTCTGGAACGATTGATCGCGGACATGCGAGGTTTCATAGGACTTGGTGGTGGAACAATCACTGAACTGCTTGAGAGGCACAAGGGGTCTTTATCGAGACCTTTACTGTTGTTCTGCCTGCGCGAGAATTGCACGGAACTACTAGAGTTTTCGCATCCGTTATTGAGTGATGCCGAGTACATTCTTGCTGGAATCCTGTTCGGTGTGCGCGATAGCTGGCTGCAGTTGCCTAAGGAGCTGCGCGATCCGATTATGTCTGCCTACGTGGCTTTTCGGATGGTGGACGCTGAGCACCGTAAACAAGGTGAAAACCTTGTCATGAGTGCGCCGCCACGGCCGAAGCCCTTGCGAGAAATTTTTACATCGCCAAGCGGTGGGTTGAACAGTGTGAAGAATGACGTAGCCGTAGAACTCGCGAGCAGATGCAATTGGAACGATTGCATTCAGACACGCATCACTTTGGAGGAGGGTAATTTACCTGAAAGCTTTGAACGAAAAGGCTTGCAGGTAGTGCTGCCAGGTAGGGTAACGACTGTTAAGGAAGAAGTGGATGAGGCCAAATTTCTTCATCGTTTGGGACAATGGCCGCCAATAGCTCCCCTGATCGAATCCGAAGTGCGCAAGAAACTTGGAAGTTTGCAAGAAATCGAAGAAAAGGAAAACGGAAACGGTTCATCATGCGGATGATTCCCAGCCAACCCCTGGTCACCAGCAGTAATGCGGAAATACGAATATTTGACCAGCTGCGCTCGGCATTTTCCAGGCCGGACCAGAACGGCTGGTTTGCCATGCACTCACTCAACCTCCCGCGGCATGAATACAAGCGGTTTGGAGAAATCGACTTTGTTATATGCGGGCCGGAAGGCCTTTTCGTGCTGGAGGTCAAAGGCGGCGGAGTGTCCTGCCATGATGGCATCTGGGAAACCACGAACCGGTATGGTGAAACTGAGCGATTGCGGGAGTCACCGTTCAAACAAGCGGAGGGGGCGCTGCATGGTTTGCGGGGAAAGCTTCCCGCTTCTCTCTCGAATGTATTTGTGGTTGGTTACGGTGTAGTCATGCCGGATGTCGAGCGGCTTCCCGATAGTGCTGAGTGGGATCGCGCCGTTCTTGCGGACGGCCGGGACTTCAGGCAGTTCGAAAAGTGGCTGGAACGATTTATGAGGTACTGGCGTGCGAAGGATCCTTGCAAGGGTGTCGCAACCCCTTCGCAATTGAAAGTATTGCAGCAGCACTTGCGACCCGATTTCGAGGCTGTTGTACCATTGCATGTTTCTGCCCATGAGGTCGAAACGCGTATTGCCCGCCTGACAGAGGATCAGTTGAAGTTGATCGATGTCGTCGAAGCAAACCCGCGGGTAATATGTTCCGGAGGTGCCGGGACAGGGAAAACAATGCTGGCGCTTGAACTGGCGAAGCGCTGGGGCGCATCTGGAATGAGAACCGCACTGGCCTGCCATTCACCTTGGCTCAAGCGCTTCCTGGAACGGAACGCCGTGCCCGGGCTGATTGTCAGCTTGACGGAGTCGATTCATGTCGCCGCCAAGCGTGCCGGCATTGAAAGATTCGATGCGTTGATCGTCGATGAAGGTCAGGACATATTGAACATGGATGCGCTGGCCCAGCTTGATAGCTGTTTACATGGTGGCATAAGCGAAGGCCGTTGGTGTTTTTTTCACGACGCCAACAATCAATCCGGCCTGTGTGGCTCCTATATGCCCGATGCCTATGAGTATCTGGAAAGTATTTGCCCGGCGCGAATCCCTCTGAAGACGAATTGCCGGAACTCACTGCCGATCCTGCAGCGGATACAAGGTGATCTGAGCGCTGATGTGGGTAATTCAGGCGTTGGTGATGGACCTGCGGTACGTGATGTTCTTGTCGCGGACGCAGACAGTGCTATCCCAGCTCTAGAGAAAGAGCTGCACGATCTAGTGGATGGCGAGGGATTCAACCGAGGAGATATCGTCATACTTTCGCCTTTACCATTTGTACAGTCTTGGGCGTCTTCTCTTTCCGAGAATTTGCGAAATTCAATCTCCGTTCTGGACGATGCTTCACCCCGTAACAGAAATCGTCATTTCATTGGCTTTGCACAGATCGGAGATTTCAAAGGGCTTGAGAGCGAGGTAGTTGTTCTTGTCGATATGCCAAGACCTGGGCATATCGAGTCCCTACGTTCGCTTCACTATGTTGGGATGAGCAGGGCGCGCGCGCTGTTGAGCATGATTCATTGCTGATACCGGCATGGCAACTCTGGGATGGCGAGATTACCCGCCTCGATGCCATCGGGAATTGGACCTGCAGGGTTTGCGTGAGCGTGTCAGCTACGATAGTCGACCCTGAAAAACTCGTTTTTTCAGATCGCTGTCCTACCCACAGGCTCTTTGGAAACCAAAGCGGTACCAAGGCCGTTGGCAGCCGCCGAAGTACTGCAGGAACAATGAGCGCAAAAAAGCGGCAGCGAAGCGCTGCAGCTTCCGGAAGTTCATCCCGGCGGCACAGAGGATCGCATTGATCCGGTCTCCTTCGGTTCCCTTCAGGCGGTTACGATCCATCCGATGCTCACGTTTTACATGACCGATCCCCGGTTCGATCGCCGCAACGCTCACCTTGCAGCCGAACTCGTAGCGCCCGTCAAGAGCGCCTTCATCGCTGAGGTTGTGTATGTACATGAGGTAACGCAGGGAAACCATCAGACGGGTGCTGATGGCCGGACGGCCCTGGTCAGGGCAGTAGGTCGCTTCGGTTTCATAGGTGCAATTTGCAAGCTTCCTGTGGCTTTGTTGTTGAAATCTTGCAAGGCCTATGGCACACATACCATACATTGTCCAGTAATAGTATGAATATAGATTATTTTTCAGGATCGACAAGGTAGTGTCCAGAAAGGCACCGCTGTGGCTTTTTCAGGGCAAACATGGCCCATTATCGTGGACAGTCTGTCACGTGCCTCTGACAATGGGGGCTATTATCGTCCGGTGTCTATATTTGTAGACCCAAGTGGGAAACAGGGTGGGAAATGGAATTCCAGAAGCACAACAGGGGGCAGGAAAAGATGTTCCAACCCCCTGTTCGTGTTTTCTGGCGTCCCCACGGGGAGTCGAACCCCGGTCGCCGGCGTGAAAGGCCGGTGTCCTAGGCCTCTAGACGATGGGGACGTATAGCGTGTACGTGTAGGGGTCGCCTTATATAGTGTTCCATGTGACCTGTCAAGTAGAAACGATCTTTATCGTCTGGTCGAATACGACAGGTTCCCGCAGGATGAGGTCTCGTGCTTCCAGGGCCATCGAGGCGATATGTGGGTGCGAATCCCTGAGCGCGCCGATCTGGCGTAGATTGTCCGCCGTGCGCGATATGAGCATGGCCAGGTCGCCGTCGGCGATTCTCAGACTCCTGGTTACGAGACTCCAATGAAACCCCCGGGCCCAATGATAGAGGGCGAGGGACGCCCAGAGCGGGAGGGGCGGAACCTCAAAGCCCGCCTCTTTCATACGGTCCGCCAGCGGCTTGACGGATTTCGTGATATCATCGTAGGCTCTTCGAAGCTTCTTGGGGACGCTGCTTTTCTGAACGATCACGTCCTGTCCCCGATCGGAAACGAAAGGGGCAACCACCGCCGCCAGTAAAGCCGGATCCTCGCCGGGGAACGCGTTCTTTTTTACGCATTCGGCGATAAGCAGGGGCAGGTCCAGGCGAAGCCGTGATGCCCACAGTCCCGATTCCGTGAGACGGCCGTCACCATCAACGTAGCCTTCCTGTTGCAGGAATGCCAGGTAGCGGAGAAAATCCCCCCAGAGGCTGCCGCTCCGGGGATGCTTTTTTTTTGTGGGCCGGAAATCCGCGAAGGAAGCCTGGAAGATGGCCTTGATTTCATCGGGCCCATGGGACAGGAGCAGATTGAGAACCATGGAAAAGTCGTTGCGTATACGACTCTGGATTCGTTCAGGCCTTCGGGCCGGCATGTTTTTCAGGTGGAAGAGATCCATGAATTTCCCCGGAACGGCAACCATGAAGCCGATCTTGTCCAGTCCCCGCCGCCCGGCCCTGCCCGTCATCTGGTGGAATTCCGTTGCGTCAAGGGGGATGAACTCGTGACCGTTAAAGCGGTCGGAATTGAAAAGAACCACTGTACGGGCCGGAAAATTAACGCCCGCCGCCATGGTGGATGTCGCGAAGACCGCTTCCAGGAAGCCGTTTTTCATCATGTGTTCCACCAGGAATTTCCAGGCCGGGAGCTGTCCGCCGTGGTGAGAGCCGCACCGGAGCCGTCGCAGGGCCGTCAGCTGCTTGTGGTCCATGAGAAACGGGTAGTCATCGAGGAAGACATTCAGTTCCGATTCGAAGCTCTTCCCGTCTTTACGTCGGGGGTAGCTGTGGCAAAGCGAAAGGGCGGCGTCGCACTCGTCACGGGATTTGAGGAAGAAGATGGCAGGCAGGAGATTCATGGCCCTCAAAACGACCAGTATGTCGCCGAAGGGCGGTAATCGAGAAGCCCGTGCCCGCGAATGACTTTTTTCCATGAAGGAAACAACCTTTTCATGCAGTGCCCGTCCCTTCAGGAGAGGAATCATCCGTCCCGAGGGATGAAGAAAGAGGGGGTGAAGCGGAACGGGACGCCTGGTTTCTTCGACAACGAGGCATTCCTTGTCGCGAATGGTTTCAAGCCAGGCGGCGATTTCATCGGCGTTGCCTATAGTGGCCGAAAGCAGGAGCATGTTGATCCGGGGGGGAAGATAGATCATGACTTCCTCCCAGACGACGCCCCGCTCTCTTTCTCCCAGAAAGTGTGCCTCGTCAAGGACGACCAGGTCACAGTCGAGCATCTCTCCACGGTGCATGGAGTCGTAGAGTTGGTTTCTCAGTATTTCCGTGGTTCCCACAACGAGCGGCGCGTCGGTGTTTTCCTTGGTGTCGCCCGTGAGGATTCCCACCCGGTCAGCCCCGAAAATCTCTCCGAATTCAACCCACTTTGAGTTTGACAATGCCTTCAGGGGCGACGCGTACCAGCAGCGTCCTCCCCGCTCCAGGGTTTGGGCGATCGCTCTTTCGGCGATCCAGGTTTTCCCTGCTCCCGTTGGAGCCGTGACAAGGCAGTCTGTCCTTGTGATTGCCTTCAGGGCTTCAATCTGAAAGGGATCTGCCGCGAAAGGAACCGATGCCGGTTTGCCGATCCCTGAAAAAAGGCGTTTCAGATCGCCATCGATTTCCGGTTTCATCCGGAACGGCCGGGAATGCTTCTGATCCTCGTGATCCTGGTGAACCCGGCGTCGGCTGCTGCCGGCCTTGCGTTCCCTGAACTGTCTTCGGGCCTTGTAGTTTTTTTTCGCCTGTGCCATGAAGTACTTTCGTTCGTGTATCCTTACGTAAGACCTTTAATGTTGTCGTTTCGAGGAGCATCGCGACGAGAAATCTTTCTTTACTATCGATATGTTGCAAGATTTCTCCCTGCGGTCGAAATGACACAATCGATAGTTTTCCAATAAAGGTTTCTACGTGTTGTCCCGCGATCGCGATGAACGCCACCCTATCACAGGAACGGAACACCGTAAAGCTCGGACCGGGGCGGCGGTGTCCTGAATCCCTGCGGGAAAACAAGAAATGATGGTGCCATGAATCAGACTGACCGTGGAAGTTCTTCCCAGAGCGTTATCGACAGGCCCGAGCCCAGGTTCTTCTGGGGATGGTACGTGGTCATCGGTGCCTTCATCATGATGGGCATCAACTACGGGGCGCGCTACAGCTTCGGCGTCTTCGTGACCCCCATGTTCGAAGAGTATGGTTGGTCCATGTCCGTCATATCACTGGCGGCCACGATCAGCCTTTTCATGTATGCCGCCGGAGGCATTTTCTGGGGCCGTCTCCTGGACCGCATGGCTCCCCGGTGGATCATGACAACCGGCGTCTTCCTTGTGGCGCTCGGATTCATTGTCGCCAGCGTAGCCGCAAATCCTGCCTGGCTCTATGTTTTTTACGGGGTGTTCTGCGGGCTCGGCGCGTCCTGCTTCGGTGTCGTGGTGGCCGGTTCCTCCGTGGGAAAGTGGTTTGTCCGCCGCAGGGGAACCGCCGTCGGCATGGGTTCCGTGGGTATCGGCCTGGGGACACTCATTATAGCGCCCATGGCGGGCTGGGTTGTCCAGCATTTCGGCTGGCGGACGGGTTTCGTTACCATGGGCGTTGCCGTTTTTGTCCTGGGCACCCTTGTGTCGCAGACGTTGATGAGAAAATCGACGCCGGAGGAACACGGCATGTATCCCGACGGAATAACCGCGGACCAGTGGAGAACCGTCAGCAGCGTTGACAGGTCGGAGGACTATTCGTCGGTCCGTTCGGTTCTCGGAGACTACCGCTTCTGGATACTTGCCTACTGCTACAGCACGGGTTCGCTGATCGTGTTCATGATGTTCGTGCATCAGGTGCCTTATGCTTTGGAGATGGGCGTCGATAAGGTTTCCGCCGCCACATCGATAGGGCTTGTGGGCTTCGCGAGCGCTTTTGGACGATTCTTCTACGGCTGGTTCAGTGACCGGCTTCGTGATCCCACCTATTCGGGCTTGATCGGCTTTTTTTTCATGACCCTCGGCATTGTTATGCTGATCCGCATGACCACGCCTGTCGGCCTGTATCTCTACGCCTCCGTATTCGGCTTTGGTTACGGCTCACTGTCGACCATGCCCCCGGTCCTCCTTTCCCGCCGTTTCGGACGCCGGATTCTGGGGTCCGCCTATGGCACGCTTTCCTTCTTTATCGCCGGTATCGGCAGCCTGGGTCCTCTCGCGGGCGGGATCATCTACGACAGGGCAGGTTCCTATGGAATAGCATGGAAAATCAATGGTCTGCTGGCTCTTCTTGCGATGGTGGTCCTGTTTTTCTTCCGAAGCGCACGGGACGAAGGCCTGTAAAAAAGGGGCTCCTGCCGGAGCCCCTTCAAATCAGTGCCGTCACCGTGCCGCCACACTTACTGCGGTTGTGTCTGAGCCACGGCATCACTTTCCTTCTTTTCTTTTTTCTGTTTCTTTTTCTGCTGCCGTTTGCTCTCTTCCGCGACATCTTCAGCGGCGACTTTCTTTCTGGACTTTTCCTCCTTCGGCAGCGCGAGTTTTTCCGCCTTCGTCCGAGCTTTATCCTCGATCTTCCGGGCCATGGCCGCGATGGTTCTCAGCCGGGCCTTGGCCCTCTTTATCCTGGCCTTGATCATTTTAACGGCCGGATCTCTGTCGATGGTCTTCGCTTCGACCCCCTCGCCGGTGAGAAGGGAAATCCGTTCAGCCAGTTTTCCTTCCCAGAAAACCGCCTGGTTTTGTCGGGTATCTTCACTTTTGGATGCCATGGGTTCGGTCCTTTCTCCAGTATTGACGGCTTGAGACCTGAATTTTGTCATTTCGAGGAGCATCGCGACGAGAAATCTTTCTTTAACATCGATATGTTGCAAGATTTCTCCCTGCGGTCGAAATGACACAACCGATAGTTTTTCAAGCCAGGTCTCGGCTTCGTAAAAAGTTGCCGGAGGCATGCCTCCGGCGGTATAACCGGATGCCGTCAGTATCGCCTGACGGACAGGTCAGGCGGTGCTTCCGGTGTGTGGTTGCATGGTGGGCCGTGCGGGATTTGAACCCGCGACCAACGGATTAAAAGTCCGCTGCTCTACCGAGCTGAGCTAACGGCCCGTTACCGAACCACAAAAAGAAAACTCATTAACAGGAAGGCTTTTTTATTGTCAAGGAGAAAAACTGCTCCTGTTGTGCCGGTTGTGATAGGTACTGCCCTGTGCTAAAGGAATAGACAGCATGGGAAGAGAGAAAAACATACCATGAACGCGCAGCCGATCCTGGAGCGGGTCCAGGTCAACATGCCCTATCGTTTTCTCATCGAGCGGTATTTCCCCGTTGTTCTCGAGGAAGGAATACACTTGGAGATCGGCTTCGACTGCTTTGCACTGGACGGCTACAGCCGTGAGCATTTTCGCGAAACCGCGAAGATCCTCCAGGACGCCGGCCTGGAAATCACCTTCCACGCGCCCTTTTATGACCTGCGCCCCGGTGCCCTGGATGAGAAGATCCGTGAAGTGACGGCGGCAAGACTCGCCCAGGTCTTCGATCTTGTTCCCTTCTTCAATCCACGGTCCGTAGTGTGCCATGCCGCCTTCGACCGTCGGTACTACGTATCGAATGAAGAAGCCTGGTTGGAAAACAGCATTCGCACCTGGACTCCTCTTGTGCGCCGGGCAGGAGAACTGGGAACGTCATTGATGCTTGAAAATGTTTACGAAGACCGTCCTGACGAGCTGAAGGTTCTTCTCGAGTACCTGAAAGACGTCACCGGTGATGGTCAGGCTCCGGTGGGGCTCTGCTTTGATACAGGTCACTGGAACGCCTTTTCGCTTTCGTCGCTGGAGGTCTGGATGGCCGCCCTGGGTCCCTGTATCGGACAGATCCATCTTCATGACAACGACGGTTCCGGAGACCAGCATCTGCCCGTGGGAGAAGGAACGTTTCCCTTTCAGCGTTTCATGGATGCGTTGAAGAAGGCGGGGAGCACACCTATTGTCACTTTAGAACCCCACACCCGGGAAGCCCTGGAGAAAAGCCTGGAAAAGATCGACGCCATGAATCTTCTCGATACGAAAAGGCCCTGACGGCATGGCACGCTACATTCTAAAACGCCTTGTCACTATGATACCCCTTCTTTTCGGGATTACCGTCATCTGTTTCGTGGTGATCAATCTCGCGCCCGGTTCTCCCACGGACATGCAGACCGAACTGAGTCCCCACGCCTCGGTAGAAGCCCGGGAGCGTCTCATGGAACTCTACGACCTGGACAAGCCGCTCCACGTTCAATATTACCTCTGGGTGAAAAAGCTGGTTGTCCTTGACCTGGGCAACTCCTTTTCCCCTGACGGAAGGCCTGTCGTAGACAAGATTGCCGAACGGCTGCCCATCACCATCATGATCAACGTCCTGTCACTGGTTCTCATTATACTGGTGGCTGTACCCGTGGGCGTTCTTTCGGCCGTCCATCGTGACTCTCTTTTTGACAAGATTACGACGGTTTTCGTCTTTATCGGTTTCGCGATGCCTACCTTCTGGCTGGCCCTGCTTCTGATGATTCTTTTCGGCGTCAACCTGGGCCGGCTCCCTATTTCGGGTATACGGTCACTTAATTACGAGTACTTCCCTGCCTGGTACCAGTGGGTCGACCTGGCGAAGCATCTCATCCTTCCCGTGCTGCTGTCGGCCTTCGGCGGGTTCGCCGGGCTGTCCCGGTACATGCGGTCCAACATGCTCGAGGTAATACGCCAAGATTACATTACCACGGCCCGGGCCAAGGGATTGAGTGAACGCGCGGTCATCTACAGGCACGCCCTCAGGAATGCCCTTCTCCCGGTGATCACCATCCTCGGTCTTTCCGTACCCGGCCTTATTGGTGGAAGTGTCATATTTGAAACCATCTTTGCCATTCCCGGCATGGGACAACTTTTCTATCTCTCCGTCATGTCCAGGGATTATCCCGTCGTCATGGGAATTCTGTTCATCGGCGCGGTGCTGACCCTAGCGGGCAACCTGATCGCCGATGTGTCTTACGCCGTGGCGGATCCGCGGATCAGGGTGTCGTAATGAAGGGAGACTTCTGGTACCGTTTCCTTAGAAACAGGCTGGCCCTTGCCGGCGGGATCGTCGTGATCCTCCTTTTTGCCCTGTCGCTTTTCGCTCCGGTCATTGCCCCCTACGATCCCGGCGAGATCAACATCGACGGTGTACTCGAGCCTCCCTCCCGGGAGCACCTCCTGGGGACAGATCAACTGGGGCGGGATGTCTTGAGCCGCATGATCTGGGGATCGCGAATTTCCCTGAAAGTGGGTTTCGTTGCAACGGGCATCGCCATGCTCATCGGCACCGTCCTGGGCGCCGTGGCGGGCTATTACGGCAGGTGGATCGATTCGCTGATCATGCGTTTCGTGGATGTGATGCTCTGTTTCCCCGCATTTTTTCTGATACTGGCCGTCATCGCCCTTCTTGAGCCGTCAATATGGAACATTATGGTCGTCATCGGCCTCACGAGCTGGATGGGAATAACGCGCCTCGTCCGGGCCGACTTTATTTCCCTGAAAGAGCGTGACTTCGTCCAGGCGGCCCGAGTGATCGGAGCGACGGATGTTAAAATCATTTTTCGGCATATTCTTCCCAACGCGATGGCCTCCGTGCTTGTGGCCGCCACCCTCGGCGTTGCCGGAGCGATCCTGACCGAATCGGCCCTGTCATTCCTCGGCATCGGCGTCCAGCCGCCCACGCCGAGCTGGGGTAATATTCTCACGGCGGGAAAGGACAACATCGACATCGCCTGGTGGCTGTCCCTGTATCCGGGGTTGGCGATACTCATAACAGTCCTGGGATACAATCTCCTGGGCGAGGGAATTAGAGACTCCCTCGATCCCCGGCTGCGAGAATAGCATGAAAAGCCTTTACGCGTCCGGCATCCCGCTGCCTCATACCGAATGAAGAAAGGATACTGTTACTATGCTCATCGACTCACATGCCCACCTTGAACTGGGTAACTTTGACCGTGATCGTGACGACGTCATCAAGCGGGCCCGGGCCGCCGGCCTCCGGGCCATCGTTACCGTCGGCATTGACCTCGAAGACAGCAGGAAGGCCGTTGCCCTGGCCCGCCGGTACGATATGGTCTGGGCATCTGTGGGTGTTCATCCCCACGATGCTGGGAATATCGGGCCGGAAACCTACGACGAGCTGAAAATTCTTGCGGCGGACGACAAGGTGATTGCCTACGGAGAAATCGGTCTTGATTTTTTTAAGAATTACTCGCCCAGAAACACGCAGATCGCCCGGTTCGGTGAGCAACTCGACCTCTGCCGGGACATCGGCCTGCCTGTCATTATTCATGACCGTGACGCCCACGGTGAAACGCTGGCCATGCTTGAGGAACACCGGGGAAATCTCACCGGTGTGGTGCATTGTTTTTCCGGAGATTATGCCATGGCCCGCCGGTGCCTGGACCTGGGCTACTATATTTCCATTCCCGGTACCGTAACCTACGGGAAGGCGGAAACGCTCAGGGAGGTGGTTCGTGCCGTACCCCTGAATAGACTCATGGTTGAAACCGATGCCCCCTTCCTGTCGCCGGAGCCGAAACGGGGAAAGAGAAACGAGCCGGCTTTCGTGGTGTACACGGCCCGGAAAATCGCCGATCTGAGAGGGGAGTCGTTCGAGCGTGTTGCCCGGGAGACAACAAAAAACGCGCAGAAACTGTTCGGAATACCCCCGGCAAAGACCTGACGCATTCGACATGCTCCCGGACGTATCCGGCATTTCTCCGACTGTCCTGTCTCGTCGGAAGGACTTTGAAAAAACTGTCGGTTTTGTCGTTTCTGCCTTGGGGAGAAATCGTGTTCATCATCGACGGTACAGATAGATTTCCCGTCGTTGCGCTCTTCGAAACGACACAATTCAGATTTTTTATCAGGTTGCTTTCCGGATGAAGGAATCTTCCGTGAGTCCCTGAAATTGCGTGGAATTGCGTTGACAAAGTAATGACCATTGGTTAAGGTGCTATAAATTTGCTGAGGGAGGTCAAGAATCGTGAGCGATACGAAAGTTTTCGGCATGCCGGCGGAATCGGGACGCTGGCTGTTTGTTGTTCTGGGCTTCATCATCAATATCTGCCTCGGAAGTGTTTACGCTTACAGCGTGTTCCGCGGCCCTGTTCAGAAGTTGCTGGACGCCTCAGCCACGGCGGCGGGTATGCCTTTCATGGTGTTTCTGGCTCTTTTCGCCATCATGGTGTTCGTGGGCGGCCAGATCATTGCCAGGATGGGGCCCCGTAATCTCGGTATTCTCGGAGGCATCATCGTCGGTGTGGGCTGGATGCTGTCCAGCAAGGCCACGAGCATGACCATGCTTACCGTGACCTATGGTATCATCGGCGGCGGCGGCGTCGGGCTTGCCTACGGCGTCCCCCTGGCCTGTGTGGGCCGCTGGTTTCCCGACAAGCGTGGACTCGCCCTCGGTCTTACCCTTGCCGGCTTCGGAGGATCCCCGTTTATTTCAGCAAACGTCGCGTCATCGCTTATCGCCAGTTCCGGTCCCATGCAGACCTTTTTCATCATGGGACTGGTCTTTCTGATTATCATGTGCATTCTTTTCATCCCCTTTCGCTATCCCGCCGAAGGCTGGGCGCCGGCAGGCTGGAAGGCCGCGTCAGTTACGGTCGGGGCCAGCATGAACATGGGCGAAATGGTAAAAACAAAAACCTTTTATGGGCTTTTCCTCTGTTACACCATCGGTTCTCTCGCGGGCCTTATGGCCATCGGGATATCCAGCTCCGTCGCCCAGGAAATCATTCTGATCCCGGCAGCTACAGCGGCCATCCTCGTGGGGGTCTTCGCTATTTTCAACGGTGCCGGCCGTCCCATTTTCGGGGTGTTGACGGACAAACTTTCTCCGAAGGGCGCTGCTATCATTTCTTTCATCATCATACTGGTCGCGTCACTGGGCATGCTTGTTGCCGGTGAAGGCAGTGTTGTACTCTACGTTATCTGTTTCATCGGATTCTGGCTCACTCTGGGCGGGTGGCTTGCCATCGCTCCCACAGCGACGACTACATTTTTCGGAGTTGCCAATTACGCGAAGAACTATGGTATCGTGTTTCTTGCCTACGGCCTGGGAGCCATCCTGGGCGGCATCATCGCCGGTCAGGCGAAGGACACCTTCGGATCCTTCACCGTTGCCTTCTACCCCACGGCAGGCCTGGCGGTTCTCGGCATCATACTTGCCCTCCTCATGCTTTCACCCCCGAAGAAGCAATAGTACCGGCAGCATATTTTTTGACGGGAAGCGCCGACCCATTTTATAAGGGCCGGCGCCTTTCTTTGAGTGTCCGTTACGAGTGGCATGGGTGAAGCGCCCAAAGCCCTCCGGGTTTGAAATAAATGCGGTTCTGTGCAACACTGTCCACCGGTATCATCGTCTACGGGAAGGATCGGGATCGCCTCGACGGATCCATTGACCTGCCTTCCGCCGGGATTGTGTCGGCAATGAAAGGAAACCCTGTCATGTCACGAACCAGGTCCATCGTCGTATTGGTTATACTGATCCTGTTCGGCATCATCCTCCTGCAGAACGCGGAGGAAACTTCCCTGAAGCTCCTCTTCTGGAACATCAGTATGTCGCGGATTATTTTCTTTCCCCTCCTCTTTGTGTCAGGACTTGTTGTGGGCTTCATCCTGGGCAGGGTCAGACGTTCACGGCACAGGAGATGAGGGGCACCAGCCAGGGATACCGCCCTTAGATTCCCAGTTTATTCTGATAGTTATGTTTGAACAGCCCTGTTGACTTCTTCCGCCCCTTCTGCTATAGATGCGCTCGTTCCGTCCACAGTGAACGGGACAAACCGGCCGGGGGACGACACTCGTGAAGATAAAAAGAATAGTAAGCGGCATGCGCCCTACAGGGAAACTGCACCTTGGGAATTTCCATGGAGCTTTGCACAACTGGGTAAATCTTCAGAACCGTCAGAATCATGAATGCTTCTATTTTGTTGCTGACTGGCACGCCCTTACCAGCGACTACAAAGACACGTCGGAGATAAACGGTTTCACCATCGACATGGTTATAGACTGGCTCAGCGCCGGTCTCGATCCCGCCGGGAGCACCCTGTTTTTGCAGTCCGGCGTTAAGGAACACGCGGAACTCTTCCTCATTCTTTCCATGATTACCCCCCTGGCCTGGCTGGAGCGCAACCCCACGTACAAGGAGATGAGAGAGGAGCTGACCGACCGGGATCTCTCCACGGCGGGGTTCCTGTCCTATCCGGTACTGCAGGCGGCTGACATCATCATGTACAAGGCCGATGGTGTTCCCGTGGGCGTGGATCAACTTCCCCATATAGAATTGACCCGTGAAATAGCCCGGCGCTTCAATTTTCTCTTTCGGGAAGTTTTCACCGTACCGGATCCGCTTCTTACGGATGTGCCCAGGCTTCTGGGCCTGGACGGGCGGAAAATGAGCAAATCCTATAATAATTCCATATATCTCAGGGATCGCGGCAGAGATCTTTCCGGGAAAGTGCTCTCCATGTTCACCGATCCGGAGCGCAAGACAAAGCGCGACCCCGGAAGGCCTCATCTCTGCAACGTTTTTGCCTTCCACGGCATGTACTCCGCGCCGGAAGAGGTGTATCAGATTTCTGAAGACTGTAAAAAGGCGGTCATCGGTTGTGTGGAATGCAAAGAGCGGCTGGCGAAGGCCATTGCCGAAGGCATGGCTTCCATCCACGAGACACAGGATTATTATCTGAAAAATATCGATGAAGTGCGGGATATCCTGGCGCAGGGGACATCCCGGGCGCGAAGCATCGCCCGCACCACCATGGACGAGACCAGAGATGCCCTGAAACTCTACCGCATCGACGGTATGTGAGTGCCGGCGATCCCGGAGCCGCAACGAGCGCGGAGAACTTCACCGCGGATCCCGGAAAAACGTTTTCACACAGATCATTCCGTCGTCCCGGGATAGCCGGATCGGCCGACCCGGATGAGATACTTCACCCTTCCGTCATTTCCGCGGGGGCCGATATGCGGAGAAGGAGAGGCGTCTGCCGGGACCGCGCGAGTCGTCCCGCCGGCGCGTTCGGCCTGCGGAGGGATTTCAGGAGCCATGGATTACAGGATAAAGCTCGATATATTCGAAGGTCCCCTCGATCTCCTGCTCTATCTCATCAGAAAGCACGAGATCGATATTTATGATATTCCCATCTCCCTGATTACCGAGCAGTACATCAGCCACATCGATGCCATGAAATCCCTGAATCTCGACCTGGCCGGGGAATACCTCGTTCTGGCGGCCACGCTGCTTCACATCAAGTCCCGCATGCTCCTTCCCGTTCAGGAAGTTGAAGGCGAGGAAGAGGAAGATCCCCGGGCCGCTCTCGTTCGACAGCTCCTGGAATACCAGGCCTTCAGGGAAGCGGCCCTCGATCTTGGCGGCATGAAGCTTCTCGGCCGGGACACCTTCACCAGGAATGAACGTGATGTCGATATCGGGGACTGCGGGGACCGCTCCCTTCGTGAGATAGGCGTCTTTGAACTGGTGGAGGCTTTTCAGCGGGTCGCGGCTTCAATGGGTGGTGATTTCAGCCTGGAAGTAAACGTGGAAACCATGTCCCTGTCACAGAGAATAAGTGAGGTGCTCGAAGCGCTCCGGGAACACAAAACACTTACCTTCGAAGAGCTGTTGGCGCCGGCGCGGGGCAAGCGGCAGCTCATCTACACGTTTCTCGCTCTGCTGGAACTGATGAAGATGCGTGTGGCCAGGGCTTTTCAGGGGGCACCCTACGAAACGATACGCATATGCTTGGCGGTGGAAACTGAAGCGCGGGAGGGTAGTGCATCATGAAGGATCTGGAGAGCATTGTCGAGTCCCTCATTTTTGTGTCCGAGACCCCTCTTTCCACCAAAAAGCTCCAGGAGCTTCTCGATGATGCTTCTGAACAGGATATCCACGCGGCCCTGCTGGAATTGAAGGACCGGTATGCTCCCGGCCGGGGCGGTCTCTATCTGGCCGAGGTTGCCGGCGGATTCCAGTTCAGAACAGCCGATGTGGCGGCACCCTGGATACAGAAACTGAGAGGAGGCCGGCCGGCCATGCTGAGCCGGGCGGCCATGGAGACGCTGGCTGTTGTTGCCTATCGCCAGCCCGTATTGAAGGGGGAGATCGAACAGGTCAGGGGAGTCGACGTCAGTACAGCCCTTCGGGGTCTGCTGGAGAAAAACCTGGTCCGCATCGTCGGCAGGAAGGATGTCCCGGGCAAACCGATCATGTACGGGACCACGAAACGGTTTCTGGAGGTGTTCAATCTCAGGGACCTGTCGGAGTTGCCCACGCTGAGGGAAATGAAGGAACTCGAGGAGTCGGAGCCCCGTGCGTGAACGTCTGCAGAAAATAATCGCTTCAGCCGGGATTGCTTCCCGACGTGCCGCCGAAACGCTCATTCGGGAGGGCCATGTCTCCGTCAACGATGAGGTGGTTACCGAAATGGGATACAGGGCGGACCCGTTCCGGGATGTCATCCGGGTCCGAGGAGTCCGCATAACAAGCGATCCCGTGAAGGTCTACCTGGCGGTCCACAAACCGGCGGGGTACCTGACTGCCATGAGCGATCCCCGGGGCAGAAAAATTGTGGCCGATCTGGTCAGTGATTTTTCCGAGCGGCTTGTTCCTGTCGGACGGCTGGATTACGCTTCCGAAGGATTGCTTATCATGACCAATGACGGGGATTTTTCCTACCGGGTCCAGCATCCGAAGTTCAACATTCCCAAGACCTATCTCGTCAAGGTGAAGGGCTCCGTCAAAGCGGCGGCCTTCGCGGCCATCCAGGGGGGAACGCGGCTTGACGACGGCTATTTCAAGCCCGATGAGGCAAGCATAGAAAAGGTGAACAGACGGAGTACCTGGCTCCGCTTTACCATTCACAGCGGAAGAAACAGGATTGTGCGCCGGTATTTCGAGACCCTTGGATTCCAGGTAACGCGCCTGATCCGTACGGCCATCGGCGAGATGGACCTTGGAACACTGAAGCCGGGGGCGTTCCGGCACCTGAAAGCATCGGAGATCAGACAATTCATGCCGGAGTGAATCACAGCGATGATTCTGGAAAAATATCTTGACTTTTCAGGATAAAATAAATAATAGCTAGCGCTAACGGGTTGCACCGGACCAGGATTATTAAAATAGTGGTGGTCCCGTAAAAGTAGAAAAACGTCCGCTGGAGTGATTGTACCCGATACAACATCGTGAAGAGGGGGCTATATGAACAAGTCAGAACTGATATCTGCGTTGAGCAAAAAAGAAGGCCTCACGGAAAAGCAGGCTTCGGATACGGTTAACCTGATTTTCAAGAGTTTCAATGAGGAGCTTCGAAAGGGCGAACGAATCGAAATACGGGGATTCGGAAGTTTCGTCGTCCGGGAATATGGAGCATACACCGGCCGAAACCCGAAAACCGGAGGAGTCATTCAAGTGGCTCCCAAAAAGCTTCCTTTCTTCAAGGTGGGAAAAGATCTGAAAGAACGAGTCAATTCAGAGAAGTAAACCACTTATTTCCAGCCAGAACAAGTGAAGGGCAGAATCTGCAGGGGGGCACGGCCCCCTTTTCTATTTGCGGCACAGGGCGCGGTGCGGCATCAGGCAGGGACCGCGAAGTCTTCGGGTATATTTTGCTTGACCCGATCCCTATAAGTAAGGAATATTTGGTGGCGGGCCGCCAACAGATCGAAACATGAAAAGGCAAGCGGCGTACTGTCGGAAGTGACCGGGCGGCAGGTTGCAGAGGTACGGAAAAAGAGATAACCACCATGGCGAAAAAGAGAGCACCTCGAGCCGAAGGGGAACACAAGGATCAACCGGAAAGCCTTCCGCGGCGAGAACCCGGAGGCCGGCGTGAGCATGATAACCTGTACGAGGCCCTTGCAAGGAGTTCCCAGGCCGGAGTCTACATAGTTCAGAAGAGAAAATTCCAGTTCGTCAACCCCTATATCGTGAACTATTCGGGCTACGGGGAAGACGAATGGATCGGCCGGGATGTATGTCGATTTCTCCATCCTGAAGACATCGAAAAAACGATGGAAAATGCCCGCGCCATGCTGAAGGGCAAACGCCGGTCGCCCTATGAATATCGCTTCGTGAGTAAAAGCGGTGAAATACGCTGGATCATGGAGAACATCATTTCCATTACCTTCCGGGGTGAGCGGGCGGCGCTCGGAAACACCATGGACATAACGGAGGAGAAGGAAGCGAAGGCACGGCTGGTTGAAGCGGAAAAGCTCTACCGCAGTCTCGCCAACCACAGCCAGACGGGGATCTTCGTGGTCCAGGACGGGAAAATCAGATTTGCCAATCCCCACCTGATGGCATACACGGGATGCGATTCCGCCGATGATCTCATCGGCAGGAAACTGAGCGATTTCGTTCACCCCGATGACCGTAAGATCGTTGCAAAATACGCGAAGCAAATGGTGAAAGGTGAGCGGTCATATCCCTACGAATACCGTATCGTGAGCAAGAAGGGAATCGTCCGGTGGGTCCTCGAGACAGTCGCTTCCATCGACTATCGTGGTGAGCCGGCGATCCTGGGAAGCACCATAGACATCACCCAACTCGTGGAAATGAAAGAACATCTCATGGAGGTTCAGGCCCTGGAATCGACACTGCTGGCCGCCATTCCCCATGCCGTTATCGGCCTTGAGAACCGTCGGATCATCTTCGCCAACGATTCGGTGAAAAACGTTTTCGGCTGGGAGCCGGGCGATATGATCGGTCAGGAGACGCGGATTCTTTATCGCTCCGACGATGAATGGCGTACCATCGGAGAAAGGTTCTACACGACGCTCGAGCATACCAAGATTTACGGACAGCCCTTTCCCTGTCGCAAAAAAGATGGCACCGACATCGAATGCATGGTCAGCTCCGCCCGTTTCGGAGACGTGCTGAAGGACCGGCGGATCGTCGTTATCTACGAGGACATCACGGAACAGAGACGCTCCGAGCGGGCTCTCCGGGAAAGCGAAGAAAGATATGCCGCACTGGTCGAACAGGCCATGGATGGCATTATCATCGTCCAGGACGAGATCTGCCTTTTTGTCAATCGCGCCATGGCGGCCATGATGGGATACGATGTCCGGGATCTGACCGGGCGTCCTTTTGCAGACCTCTTTGCGGAAGGGGACCGTGATATGGTCATACGGCTTCATCGCCGTCGAATGGCGGGTGAGGAGGCGATGTCGCTTTACGAAGGCCGCCTGCTCTGCAAGGACGGTTCCATAAAAGACGCGGAAATCGCGGTGGGTGTCATACGCATCGAGGGGAAACGGGCCGAGATGGGTTATGTACGGGATATCACTTTCAGAAAACGAGCCCAGGAAGAAATAAAACGTACCGTGGAGCGCCTGAAAAAACGCCTCGAAGAGACCGTGAGCGCCCTCGCGTCCATCGCCGAGAAACGTGATCCCTATACGGCGGGACATCAGCAGCGCGTGGCGGAGCTTGCCGGCGCAATCGCCAGGGAAATGGGGCTTGACGAGGACCAGGTGGAAGGGACCATCGTGGCGGCGACGCTCCACGATATCGGGAAGATATACGAGCCCTCGGAAATCCTCAGTAAGCCCGACGTTCTCACGGACATCGAGTTTCTGATGATGAAGGTGCACCCCGAGATCGGGTACGATATCCTGAAAAACATCGATTTCCCCTGGCCCGTCGCGCGGATCGTCCGCCAGCATCACGAACGGATCGACGGGAGCGGGTACCCCGATGGTCTGACCGGTACGGATATCCTCATCGAGGCCCGGATTATCGCCGTCGCCGACGTGGTAGAAGCCATGGCGTCCCACCGTCCTTACCGTTCAGCTCTGGGAATCGAATCGGCACTCAAGGAAATCAGATCGAAAGCAGGCATTGCCTACGACCGGGATGTCGTGAACGCCTGTGTCAGGCTCTTTAAAAAAAAGGGATTCACTTTCAGCAAGAGTGCGGAGGAGAAGCTGACCCAGAGAATGCGGGCAGGCCAGGGAGACCTTTTGTCGTGAGTGAGTCACTGCTGTGCTACCTGCACACATTCGGGTGCCAGATGAATGTCCGGGACTCGGAAAAAGCGGCTCTCCTCATGGAACAGGCGGGCTACAGCGTCACGAATGATCTCGAGGCGGCGGATGTCATCATCGTCAACACCTGCAGCGTCCGGGCAAAGGCGGAACAAAAGGCCCACAGTTTTATCGGAAGAGTGCGCCGTCTCAAGGCGGATAAACCCGGTCTCGTGCTGGGTGTCACCGGATGCCTGGCCCAGCAGTGGGGAAGCCGTTTTTTCACCCGGTTTCACCATGTGGACTTTGTCTGCGGCACACACGCCATGGACCGCATCCCTGCCATGGCGACGGCGGTGCGGGGGGGGTGCGGCCGACAGGAAGACACGGCATTCAGGGATGAACCGGGAGCACTGGACATTCGCGCGCACCATGCAGCAGGCGCTCTCAGCGCCTTTGTCACCGTCATGCAGGGGTGCGACAACTTCTGCGCCTACTGTATTGTCCCCCATGTGCGCGGTCGCGAGCGAAGCCGCCGCCCCGGAGACATACTCAAGGAGGTTGCCGACCTTGCCGCAGCCGGCGTCAAGGAAGTGACGCTTCTGGGTCAGAACGTCAACTCCTATGGAAAGGGGCTTGAAGAATCCGTTACATTCCCGTTGCTTCTGGCGCGGGTAGCGGATATTGACGGAATCGAGCGCGTACGGTTTACAACATCCCATCCCAAGGATCTCTCGGACGAACTCGTGGCGGCGCTTGCCGACCTGAAACCGCTCTGCGAACATATTCATCTGCCTCTTCAGTCCGGGTCGACGGAGATCCTCAGACGCATGAAGCGGGGATACACCGCCGAGGAATACGGCGAAAAAATAAGCGTCCTGCGCGACCGGATTCCATCAGTGAGCATCACCACCGACATCATCGTTGGATTCCCGGGGGAGAGCGACGGGGATTTTGAAAAAACTATTGACCTTATGCGGAAAGTGCGGTTTGATAATGCCTTTTCATTCAAATACTCCGATCGTCCCGGCACAGCCGCCGAACGATATGACGGTGCCGTTGGGGAAGATGTCAAAAAGCAACGCCTGGCAACACTGCAGAAACTCCAGGCCCGGCACACCCTTGAGAAAAACCGTGCACTCGAAGGAACCGTCGAAGAGGTCCTCGTTGAAGGTCCCGGCAAGGGGAGTCCTCTGGACATGGCGGGACGAACCCGAAGCAACAGAATCGTCAATTTCAGCGGGGACGGTTTTTTGAGGGGACAAACCGTCCCCGTGAAGATTGTCAGGGGCTATGCTCATTCCCTGAGAGGCGAGATGATCAACAAGGAAGCGGAGAGTCAACCATGCTTGTAGAAATGAAAGTCTTCGGGCTTGCCATCGATCCCGTAGCAGGAGCGCCCATCGTGATATTGAAAGACCGGGATGGAAAGCGTGCCGTGCCCATCTGGATAGGGATTTTCGAGGCAAGCGCCATTGCCACACAGCTGGAAAAAATAGATCTTTCCAGACCCATGACTCACGATCTGCTGCTCAATGCCATCACCTCGCTCAGAGCCAGGATCACCAGGATCGTGATCAACGACTTGAAAAATAACACCTTTTTTGCCACGATTCACCTGGAGCAGAATGGAGCTGAACTTCTCATCGATTCCAGGCCCAGCGACGCCATCGCAGTGGCTCTCAGGGCGTCGGCACCCATTTTTGTCGATGAAACGGTGGTCGAGAAATCGATGGATGTACACTTTACCAAGCAGACCGGCGATCTGAAGAAGTACACCAAGGAAGAACTGAGGGAGTTCCTGGAAAATCTGGCCCCGGAAGATTTCGGAAAATACAAGATGTAAAATGACGCGCCTGGTGGTCGTTTGGGCGGAGAAGCCACGGATTGACGCTGACGACACGTCCCGTGAAGTATGTGGTCATGGAGAGCCCCTGCGGTACAGGGACATGAAAGAAGAAATTCGCAGGCTTTACCTGAAAACAGGTGACCAGGTCATGCACAGGCGCTACCCCCAGTGGGGATTCGGCGTGGTCATCGAGGAATGGAATTCAGGCGTCGTGGGCGGAATGTCCTACGTGAGGATTATCTTCAGGGACGGACAGACGAGAGTATTCGACAATAATTTCGCCAATGAATGCTGTTGCTACTATGCGGGGCTGCGCCGCTGTGAGGATTGATGATCCACCTGTGAAGAGAGCGGGCTGAGGGGTCAGTGGAACATTCAATAAACAACTTCGCGCGTTATCTGGGAACGGAAAAGAATCTTTCCATCCACACCCAGCGCAACTACCTGGCCGACATAAGGCAATTCCAGGCCTTCGCGCTTAAGCGCGGAATCACCGCCGTTGATGAGATCGGACGGGACGTCATCGGGGCCTTCATGACCGGCCTGTATATGAAAAAGGTGAAAAAAGTCACCATATCCCGGAAACTTTCCAGTCTGAGATCCTTTTTCAGATATCTCATGCGGGAAGGGAGGATCGGATTCAACCCGGCCCAGTTGGTTCAGACGCCGAAGGCCGAAAAACACCTCCCGGCATACCTGTCCGTTGACGAGGTTTTCAGCCTGCTGGATCAGCAGATTGTCGGTGTTCCTGCGTTTCCGCGGGATCGGGCGATATTGGAAACACTGTATTCAACGGGTATGCGCGTGGGGGAACTGGCTGACCTCAACGTGGGTGACGCCGACCTTGAGTCGTCGCTGGTAAAAGTGCGGGGCAAGGGGAAGAAGGAGCGCATCGTGCCCCTTGGACGGAAAGCTGTTCAGGCTCTCGGCGCTTACCTCGACGAACGCTTTTCCGCGCGTACCGATCGGGAAGCACCGCTCTTTGTCAACGCCCGGAATGGACGGCTTACGACCAGGAGCATTGCTCGGGTTGTCGACGCGTACGTGAAGGCCGTCGGGATCAGAAAGAAGATCAGTCCTCATGCGCTGCGCCACAGCTTTGCGACCCACATGATGGACGCCGGAAGTGATTTGCGTTCGATCCAGGAGCTTCTGGGCCATGAGAGTCTTTCCACGACACAGAAATATACAGCCATGAGCATGGCGAAACTAATTGAAGTCTATGACAAGAGCCACCCGCGGGCTCGAAAGGAACGATGAAAATCCATGCGGATTCGGGGCACTACTATCCTTGCAGTGAGGCACCGGGGTAAAGTCGTAGTGGCCGGCGACGGCCAGGTTACCCTTGATACAACCATTCTGAAACACGGCGCGAGAAAAGTGAGGAGACTCTTTGACGACAAGGTGATAGTAGGCTTTGCCGGCGCCACGGCCGATGCCTTTACCCTCTTTGACCGGTTCGACCAGAAGCTGGAGCAGTACAACGGAAATCTGCTCCGGTCTGCAGTGGAACTGACCAAGGATTGGAGGACGGACCGGGCCCTGCGTCACCTCGAAGCCCTCATGATTGCCGTGAATCGCGACAACGCGCTTCTGATCTCCGGCACCGGGGACGTTGTTGAGTCCGATGACAATATCCTCGGCATCGGATCGGGCGGGCCCTATGCCATTGCCGCGGCTCGCGCCATGGTGCGCCACGGTGATCTGGATGCCGCCACGATTGCCCGGGAGGCCATGAAAATAGCGGCGGAACTGTGCATTTACACCAACGATTCCATTCTCATCGAGGAACTGTCCGTCAATGATGAAGATGAACAGACATCATGAGCTACGGCAATCGGCAGACGACGGAGATTCTATGACATCAACCAGATTAACGCCCCGGGAGATAGTCTCGGAACTCGACAAGTACATCATCGGACAGCATAACGCCAAGAGGGCCGTCGCCATCGCGTTGCGCAACCGCTGGCGACGCCAGCAGGTTCCTGAAGAGTTGCGCGATGAGATTGCTCCCAAAAATATCATCATGATCGGTCCTACCGGTGTTGGAAAGACGGAAATTGCCCGAAGGCTGGCAAAACTGGACAATTCGCCCTTTCTCAAGATAGAGGCGTCAAAGTTCACCGAGGTCGGGTACGTGGGCCGGGACGTGGAATCCATGATTCGTGACCTGGTCGAACTGTCGGTCAATATGGTCAAATCGGAGGAGCAGGAAAATGTGAAGTCCAAGGCCATGGACATCGCGGAGGAGCGCATCCTCGACATTCTGCTGCCCCGCAAGCGTTCCAACAGCAGCACCGTTCCCCCGGGAGGCCCGGAGCTTATCGAAATGGAGAATCCTGAGGGAGACGCGGACAAAGGGGTATTTCAGTATGACAGCACCCGGGAGAAACTCCGCAGGCTCCTGCGGCAGGGCCATCTGGACGAACGGGTTGTCGATATTGAAGTACGTGAAGGCAGAACCGGACCCATGATCGAGATTTTTTCATCTTCCGGCGTGGAAGACATGGGACTTAATATCAAGGAAATGTTCGGCAACCTCTTTCCTCAAAACAAGAAAAAGCGGAAAGCAAAGGTTTCCGAGGCTCTCATCCTTCTCGCGGAGGAAGAGGCCCAGAAGCTGGTGGACATGGATGTGGTGACCCGCACTGCCATAGAACGGGTGGAACAGTCGGGTATTATTTTTCTTGATGAGATCGACAAGATCGTGGGGAGTGACGCCGTCCAGGGCCCCGATGTGTCCCGTGAGGGCGTTCAGCGCGACCTGCTCCCCATCGTTGAAGGATCCACTGTCAATACCAAGTACGGTATGGTCAGGACGGACCACATCCTCTTTATCGCCGCCGGCGCCTTCAGCTTCACAAAGCCCTCGGACCTGATCCCGGAGCTGCAGGGACGGTTTCCCATTCGGGTTGAACTGGATTCACTCGGTAAGGATGAGTTCATCAGGATACTGACAGAGCCCCATAACGCTCTGGTCAAGCAATACGTGGAAATGCTGGCGACAGAGGGAGTAGAATTGACGTTTCTGGGCGAGGCAGTTGCCGAGATCGCCGAAATGGCCGCCCTGGTCAACGAACGGACGGAAAATATCGGTGCCCGGCGGCTCTATACGATCATGGAAACGCTTCTGGACGATGTTTCCTTTAACGCGCCGGACCTGGCGGAAAAGATACTGACCATTACCGCCGACTATGTGAGCGAGCGGCTGTCGGGCATCATAGAGGACGAAGACCTGAGCAGATATGTACTGTAAAATCAATCAAAGGGTGATGACTTCGTACAATGATACCGGAGGCATGCCTCCGGCATTATAACCGGATGTTTGATTGCGCCACATCCTTCGTCACCGCGACGTACCCCGGGATGTGCGCGCCGTGTCGCAAGGCACTTTTTTTACTGAGCTGGCGACAATACTATCACCTTCGCGAGGTCCTATGGATACGGTAGTGAAAAGTCCCGCGGAGCGAGCAGACATCCTGCTCGAGGTGCTTCCCTACATCAGGCGCTTTTACGGGAAGAGCATCGTTATAAAATACGGCGGCCATGCCATGGTGGACGAAGATCTCAAAAAGAAATTCGCCCTCGACGTGGTACTGCTCAAATACATCGGTGTAAACCCCGTTATCGTACACGGAGGCGGCCCCCAGATCGGCCGGGTTCTCAAAAAGTTTGGCATAGAATCCAAATTCGTCCAGGGCATGCGCGTTACGGACCGTGAGACCATGGACATCGTGGAAATGGTCCTGGCGGGGAAGGTGAACAAGGAAATCGTGGGGCTCATCAATCACAACGGTGGAAAGGCCGTGGGTCTCAGCGGCAAGGACGGAAACCTCATACAGGCGGAAAAATATTGTCTCAGCGATGAAAAAGCCAAGGATTCTCCGCCGGAGATCATAGACATCGGTCTGGTGGGCCGGGTGACGGATCTCAACGCGAACCTTATCCTTTCCCTCGTCAACGGCGGCTTCATTCCCGTCATTGCCCCTACCGGGGTGGGTGAAAGCGGCGAGACTTACAATATCAACGCTGACGTGGTAGCCGGCGAGGTGGCTGCAGCCATCAGCGCTGAAAAACTGGTTCTTTTGACCGACGTGCCGGGCGTTCTCGACGATGACGGTGAACTGATACCGTCGTTGGGAGAACGGGAAGCCGGGGACCTGATTCTTCAGGGCGTCATAAGCGGCGGTATGTATCCCAAGATAAAGTGCTGCCTCAAATCTCTCCGGGAAGGTGTCGGCAAGGCCCACATCATCGACGGGCGCCTCAGCCACGCCGTTCTCCTGGAAATGTTTACCGACCGAGGCATTGGAACGGAAGTCATCAGGGAAGGAGGGTGACGGAGACCTATGAACTCTAAGGAATGGATGGAAGTCGCCGACCGGTGCGTCATGAACACCTACGCCCGGGTCCCCGTGGTACTGGTGCGTGGAAAGGGCGCACGCCTCTGGGACGCGGACGGTAAGGAATATCTCGATTTTCTGGCGGGCATCTCCGTCTGCGGTCTTGGTCACTCCCATCCGGCGGTCTCGGCCGCCATAGCGCGGCAGGCGGAAACCCTGATGCACGTATCCAACATATTTCACATTGAACACCAGATCCGCCTGGCCAGGATGCTTACGGAGCTCTCCTTTGCCGACAAGGCCTTCTTCTGCAACAGCGGCGCCGAGGCGAACGAAGCGGCCATCAAGCTTGCCCGCAGGTATTCCTATGAAAAAACCGGAGGAAAGCGCTTCGAAATCATCACGATGATCAATTCCTTTCACGGCAGAACCCTGGCCACAGTTGCGGCTACGGGGCAGGAACGCATCCGGCAGGGCTATGACCCCCTTCCAGCCGGGTTCCGCCATGTTGCCTTTAATGACGCGGCGGCACTGGAGGCGGCCATTTCCGACGAGACCTGTGCAGTCATGCTGGAACCTATCCAGGCCGAAGGCGGCATTCGTGTCCCCGCCCCCGGCTACCTGCGACAGGTACGGGATATCTGCGACAGTCACGGCCTCCTTCTTATCTACGATGAGGTGCAGGTGGGCATGGGACGCACGGGGACCCTCTTCGCCTATGAGGAAAGCGGCGTCGAGCCGGACATCATGACCCTGGCGAAGGCGTTGGGAAGCGGGTTTCCCGTGGGGGCGATGCTTGCTCGCGACGAAGTAGCTTCAGCCTTTGTTCCCGGGAGCCACGCCTCCACCTTCGGCGGCAATCCCCTGGCCATGGCGGCGGCACTGGCAACACTGGAGACGATGATCGCGGAAGGTGTCGTGGAAAACGCCCGAACCGTGGGGGATTATTTTCTGGATCGCCTGCGGCAGCTGGCGGAGAACCATGACATTATCACGGGCATCAGGGGCCGGGGTCTCATGGTGGGGCTGGAGCTCTCAATCGAGGGCGCCCCCTGTGTCATGAAGGCCCTGGAGCAGGGACTCCTGATGAACTGCACGGCCGGCACGGTCCTCCGCTTCGTTCCGCCCCTGATCATAACCCGGAGTGATGTGGATGAAGCGGTGGGGATTCTCGACTCCCTGTTGGGGCAGGTATGAAAAGAGATTTCCTTACACTTTACGGCATGGACAGGGGTGAGTTCGACAGAATCATGGAGCAGTCCGCCCTTCTGAAATCCCGGTTGCGGGCAGGCCTCAGCCACCGGCCCCTGGAGGGGAAGACACTGGGAATGATTTTCGACAAGTCGTCCACCCGTACACGCCTGTCTTTTGAAGTGGGAATGTTCCAGTTGGGAGGCCTGGCAACTTTCCTCAGCCGCAGAGACATACAACTCGGCCGGGGTGAGTCCGTGGCTGACACGGCGCGGATCATGTCCTGCTATGTTGACGCTGTGATGATCCGTACCTTTGATCATGAAATCGTGGAGGAATTCGCCCGCAACTCAACGATTCCCGTCATCAACGGGCTTACGGATCTGCTTCACCCCTGCCAGATCGCCAGCGATCTGTTCACGATCATCGAGATATTCGGCTCCTACGAAGATGTAACAGTGGCCTACGTAGGGGACGGCAACAACATTGCCAATTCCTGGCTTAACGTGGCGGCCATACTTCCCTTCCGGCTGGCCCTGGCCTGTCCCGAAGGCTACGATCCCGATCCTTCCATCTTCAAACGGGCGCGGCGGGAATCGACCCGGGGTGTAGAACTTTACCGGTCGCCCCGGGAGGCGGTTCAGGGTGCCCAGGTGGTCTATACCGACGTGTGGACGAGCATGGGACAGGAAAGCGAGAAAAAAACCAGGGCAGAGATCTTCCGGCCCTTTCAGATCAACAAAACAATTCTCAGGAACGCCCGCCGTGATGCCGTTGTCATGCACTGCCTGCCGGCGAATCGAGGTGAAGAAATCACCGATGACGTTCTCGACGGAAAGCAGTCGGTGGTGACCGTCCAGGCCGAAAACCGGCTTCACGTCCAGAAAGCGATCCTGGAAATGCTTATGGGAGGAGAAGACCATTGAAAGACAGGGTAGAAAAAGTAGTGCTTGCCTATTCGGGCGGCCTCGACACTTCCGTCATCGTACGGTGGCTTATAGACGTTTTTGATTGCCGGGTGATTGCCTTCGCGGCGGACCTGGGACAGAAGGAAGAGCTTCGGGGGCTCGAGAAAAAGGCCCTCGATACCGGGGCGAGCAAAATTTACATCGATGATCTTCAGGAAGAATTCGTCCGGGATTTCGTCTTCCCGGCCCTCCGTGCCAATGCCGTTTATGAAGGATCCTATCTGCTGGGAACGTCACTGGCGAGACCCCTCATAGCAAAACGGCAGATCGAAATCGCCGAAAAAGAGCGGGCCGATGCTGTAAGCCACGGTTCCACAGGAAAAGGAAATGACCAGGTCCGCTTCGAGATGACCTACCTGGCATTGAACCCGACCATCCGGATTATTTCCCCCTGGAAAGACGACCGGTGGACACTCCGTTCCCGGGAAGCCATGATGGACTATGCCGGGAAGCACGGGATTCCCGTAAGTATTACCCGGGAAAAGCCTTACAGCGAGGACCGCAACCTGCTCCACATTTCCCATGAGGGAGGAATCCTGGAAGATCTCTGGGCGGAAGTTCCCGAGGAGGTCTTCGTTCTCACCACGTCGCCGGAGAAAGCGCCGGACAAGCCCGTCTACGTGGAGATCGACTTCGAAGGGGGAAACCCCGTTGCCGTGAACGGGAAGAAGATGAGTCCGGCGAAGCTCCTCGACGCTTTGAACATCCTGGCCGGCGCCAACGGAGTGGGCCGGGTCGACATGGTGGAAAACCGCTTCGTGGGCATGAAGTCCCGGGGCATCTACGAGACTCCCGGAGGAACAGTCCTCTGGTGCGCGCACCGTGCCCTGGAGTCCATTACAATGGACCGTGAGGTGATGCTTATCCGTGATTCGCTCATTCCCAAATACGCCCAGCTGGTATACAACGGCTTCTGGTACGCCCCTGAAAGGGAGCTGTTGCAGAAACTTATAGATGAATCGCAGGCAACCGTATCGGGACGGGTTCGAATCAAGCTCTACAAAGGCAACTGCACCTCCGTGGGACTTAAGTCTCCCCACTCCCTTTACAGTGAAGCCTTTGCCACCTTCGAGGAAGACGAAGTATACGACCAGAAAGACGCCACGGGATTCATCCGGCTGAACGCCCTGCGAATGCGGATCAGGGCACTCAACAGAAAAAAACGGCGCCCATGATGACTAAGAGCAAGCCCGGACCGGGAGCCAAACCCTGGGGAGGACGATTCAAGGAGGCCACCGACAGTAATGTTGAAGCATTCACGACGTCGATCCACTTCGATCGCCGCCTCTTCCGGTATGACATAGAGGGAAGTATCGCCCACGCGATGATGCTGGCCCGCCGGAAGATCATCACCGATGACGAGTGCAGGGAAATAGTGGCGGGCCTCGAGGCCATTCTCAACGAAATGGAGGCGGGAACCTTTGTTTTTAAACCCGAACGTGAGGACATTCACATGGCCGTGGAGGCGGCCCTGATTGAACGGATCGGAGAGGCCGGGGAAAAACTTCATACAGGGCGCAGCAGGAACGATCAGGTGGCACTGGATATGCGGCTTTACCTGCGGGATGAGATCGGATCCGTCACGGATCTGCTGGGGCGCCTGAATCAGACCCTTCTCGTCCGGGCCAAGGAAGAAATCGACACGGTCATGCCGGGATATACCCACATGCAGAAGGCCCAGCCCGTGCTTCTTTCACACTACCTGCTGGCCTACCGGGAAATGTTCGCCCGTGATGATGAACGGTTCCGGTCCTGCCTCGGGCGGGTCAATGTCATGCCCCTGGGGTCCGCGGCGCTCGCGGGAACAAGCATTCCCATCGATCGCCATTTCGTCGCCCAGCAGTTGGGGTTTCCCGCGATCACTGCAAACAGCATGGACGCCGTTTCAGACCGTGACGGTGCGGCGGAATTCCTCTTCGCCGCGGCGTTGACCATGACGCACCTGAGCCGGTTTTGCGAAGATCTGATATTCTGGTCCTCGGACCACGTGGGTTTCGTTGAAATGGCCGATTCCTATACTACCGGCAGCAGCATCATGCCCCAGAAAAAAAATCCCGATGTGGCGGAACTGGTTCGGGGAAAAACAGGACGCGTCGTGGGGAACCTGGTGGCACTGCTCACGGTCCTCAAAGGTCTGCCCATGACCTACAACCGTGACCTCCAGGAAGACAAGGAACCTCTCTTCGATACGGCGGACACCCTGAAGTCGTCGCTGGCGGTCTTCGAGGGTCTTCTGGCAACGCTGGTCTTCAGAAGAGACAGGATGTTCGAGGAGGCAGGGGGAGGGTACAGCACGGCTACCGACGTGGCCGAGTATCTCGTTACTCAGGGCGTCCCGTTCAGGAAGGCCCACAACATCGTGGGGAGACTTGTGGGATACTGTCTTGAAAACAAAAAAGAATTTCATGATCTGACCCTGGATGAAATCAGTATGTTCCATGATCCGGTGGATGATGCCATCCTTGGTTATTTTTCAGCCCGAAAGTCGCCCGACCGAAGGTCGACACCGGGGGGCACGGCCCGCGAAGCCGTGCTTCAGAGAATCAGGGAAATCGGTGAAGATAATGAGACATGACCTGCTTCTGAAAATGGGATGCCTGCTCTGTGCCGCGATTCTGCTCGCGGCGGTCGCGGGATGCGGGAAAAAGGGAGACCCCCGTCCTCAGGCTCCGGTGACAACCATGAAAACCAGTGCTTGTGATCATGCAGGCGAAAACGTGAATAAAGCGGCGTCGGCAGGTACTGCCTGTGTTCCGCCGGACACCGGCGGCAGGGTCGACAAATGCGGAACCGGCTGAAGCGCTGACCGCCGGACCACACGGTCCGAGGAAGCTCCATGCACTACTTCGAATATTCCAACAATGAACTGCACTGTGAATACGTTCCTATTTCGGCTATTGCCGAGTCACAGGGGACGCCCTTCTACCTCTACAGCCTGAAAACGCTCAGACGTCACTACCAGGTGTTCGATCAGGCCTTCGCCGGCATGCCCCACCTGGTCTGTTTTGCCGCGAAGGCGAATTCGAATATCGCTGTTTTGAGAGCCTTGATCAATGAAGGTGGCGGAGTTGATGTCGTCTCCGGGGGAGAACTGTTCCGGGCCCTGACGGCCGGGGCGGATCCGAAAAAAATAGTCTATTCAGGCGTGGGCAAGCGCCGCGATGAAATCAGCTACGCCCTTGACGCGGGCATTCTCATGTTTAACGTCGAATCGTCGCAGGAGTTGGAGCTGATAAACACCGTGGCCGGTCAAAAGGGAGCAAAAGCGCCCATAGCCCTTCGGGTCAACCCGGACGTGGATCCGCTGACACACCCCCACATATCGACAGGCCTGAAGGAAAACAAGTTCGGCATCGACATCGGGCACTCCATCGGGGAGTATCGCCGGGCTCGGGAGCTGAGCAACCTGGAGATCATCGGTGTCGATTGCCATATCGGCTCGCAGATCCTGAACATCAGGCCCTTTCTCGAGGCCATGGACAGCCTGAAGGACCTCATAGGGCTTCTGCGACAGGAAGGTATTGACATTCGTTATCTGGACATCGGCGGCGGTCTGGGCATTGCCTATGATCAGGAAACGCCGCCCCACCCCCGCGACTATGCCCGTGTGGTGTCTGAAAAAGCCCGTGATACAGGGTGCACTCTCATCCTGGAACCCGGCAGGGTCATTGTCGGTAACGCGGGAATCCTGGTCACCAGGGTACTTTATACCAAGTATGGGAGCCACAAGAACTTTATCATCGTCGACGCGGGAATGAACGACCTGATACGCCCCAGTCTCTACGATTCGTATCACCAGATACTGCCGGTACTGGAAAAAGAGAGGGAGCCTGTTGTCGCCGACATCGTGGGACCTATTTGCGAATCAAGCGATTATTTTGTAAAAGACAGAAAAGTGCCCCGTTTCGACCAGGGCGACTTGGTGGCCGTCATGAGCGCGGGCGCCTACGGGTTCACCATGGCGTCGAACTATAATTCCCGGCCCCGGGCAGCGGAATTGCTCGTCAGCGGAAGCGCCGTGGAGGTTATAAAAAAGCGTGAAACCTACCAGGACCTGATAAGGGGAGAGTCTATACCCGAACGCCTGAGCAGGCATGGGACGGAGACGGTTCAGGGTTCCGGGTTACCGGTAATGGAAACAGGAGGAAAAAAATAATGTTCAAAGGATCCATGACAGCCATTGTGACACCCTTTAAAAACGGTGAGGTGGACGAGGAGGCGCTGAGAGGGCTTGTCGAATTCCAGATTGAAAACGGAACCGACGGCATCATACCCTGTGGAACTACGGGGGAGTCGGCGACGCTTTCCCACGATGAACACGATAATGTCATCGAAATCGTCATCGACGCCGTAAAGAAGCGCATCCCCGTCATCGCCGGTACAGGATCCAACAACACCGTCGAGGCGATCAGGCTGACCCGTCACGCCTACGAGGCCGGCGCCGATGGAGCGCTCCTGCTGTCTCCCTACTACAACCGGCCTACCCAGGAAGGCATTTACCGCCACTTCAAGGCCGTGGCCGAAGCAGTACCCATTCCCGTGATCCTTTACAATGTTCCTTCCAGGACGGGAAGCAACGTTCTGCCCGAAACGGTCGCCCGACTTTCGGAAATCAGTAATATCGTGGGCATCAAGGAAGCCACGGGAGATCTGCGGCAGGTCAGTTCCGTCATCAGGCTCTGCGGTGAGGGCTTCTCCGTCATTTCGGGTGATGACTTTACGGTTCTTCCCATCATGGCCATCGGCGGCAAGGGTGTCATATCGGTGGCCTCAAACATCGTTCCCGGTGACATGTCCAGGCTGGTAAAGGCTGCGGCGGCGGGGGATCTTGCAGTGGCACGGGAGATTCACTATCGCGTGTGGCCCGTCATGGAGGCCCTTTTTTTCGAGACAAACCCCATTCCCGTCAAGGCGGCTCTTTCAATGATGGGAAAAATCGAGTATGAGTTGAGACTCCCCCTGTGCCCCCTGTCGGACGCGAACTACGAACGCGTCAAGAAGGTGATCGGTGCCTGCGGGCTGATCTGAAACGACGGCAGACAATCACTGATTGCCGCGGACCTGTAATCGGAGGAAAAGACTGTGATACGCGTTATTGTCATGGGAGCGGGTGGGCGCATGGGATGCAGGATCTGTTCGCTTCTGGACGGCGCCGAAGATCTCGAACTCGCGGGAGCCGTTGAAATTCCCGGCCATCCCCTGGTGGGGGAGGATATCGGAGACGCTCTCGCTCTGTCGGCACGGGGCGTGAAGGTGTCCGGAAGCCTCGAAGACTGTGTTGACGCCGGTGACGTGATCATTGACTTTACGCACCACGACGCGGTGGTGAATAACCTTGAAATAACAGCGCGCCATAAAAAGGCTGCCGTCATAGGCACCACGGGACTGACGGCCCGGGAACTCGAGGCGGTCGTGCGGCTGGCCGCGCAGACACGTTGCGTTCTCGCCCCGAACATGAGCGTCGGTGTGAACGTGATGTTCAGGATGCTCGATTCGGTGGCCCGAATACTGGGTGATGACTACGATGTTGAAATCGTCGAAGCCCACCACAACCAGAAAAAAGACGCGCCGAGCGGAACGGCCGTCATGATGGCACAGGTCGTAGCCCGCGCCCTGGGGAGAAACATGGATGATGTCGGCGTCTACGAGCGCCGGGGTATGACAGGAGCCAGGACAAAACAGGAGATCGGTATCCAGACCATCCGGGCCGGCGATATCGTGGGCGAACATACGGTCATCTTCGGCGGTATGGGCGAGCGGCTCGAGTTCATACACCGCGCCCACAGCCGGGACAATTTCGCCCGGGGGGCCCTCAGGGCGGCCCGCTGGGTCGTGAACCAGCCCAAGGGCCTCTACGACATGCAGGATGTGCTGGGACTGAAGGAGTGATCCCGACAATGCGGAGGCGGTTCACGGATGGCAGGGAAGAAGGTGTTATCTGCTACCTGTCGATCGGTTCCAACCAGGATGACCCCCTGCGACAGTGTCGCTCGGCACTGGAGAGCCTGTCGGAAACTCCCGGCCTGGTGCCGGTTCGACGGTCATCGTTGTACCGGACGGAGCCGGTGGGAATGATCCGGCAGCCCTGGTTCATAAACGCCGTGGCGGAGATACGGGCCCTTCTGGAGCCCCGGCGTCTCCTGCAAGCACTCCAGGAACGTGAACGGGACATGGGAAGGACCCGTACAGGCGACGGAGGTCCCCGGATCATCGACCTGGATATCCTGTTTTACGGGCAGGCCGTCATCGACGAGGATGACCTGGTAATACCCCATCGTGAACTGCACCGGCGTCGCTTTGTCCTGGAGCCTCTCGCGGAGATTGCCTCATGGGTGATTCATCCCCGATTCGGCATATCGGTTCGGGGACTGCTGGATCGCCTGGAAGACGCCGCAACGGTTGTAAAGCTGGAGGGGTAGGGGAGAAATCCTGAAAGTGTACTGTCAGGCCAATCCCGGGTATTGGGGAGTCCCGATTGCCGCCCGGTGTTGAGCTGTCTGCCCTGCGCTCACTCCCGTTCATGCGGGAATCGGGAGTGAGCAGATTCGAATCCCGGGTCGGACCGGGAATGACGAAAACAGGAGGTGTGAAACGATCCTGCGGGGTCTTCCACCGGCGTGTCGTTCATGATAGTACGTCTGATACTGCTAATCGTTATCCTGTACTTAGCCTACCGGGCCGCCCGGTATCTTTTTCAGGTCCCCGGGGAGAAGGATCGTGTCTTACCCCGCCGCAGGTCTGAAATTGCGAGTGAGGATCTCGTGAAAGACCCCCAGTGCGGAACCTACGTTCCGGTAAATAGTGCCCTGACCGCGACCATCGAGGGAGAAGTACACCATTTCTGCAGTGAGGAATGCCGCGACCGCTACCGGCAGAGCCGGCGGCAGCAGTGAACGCCGAGCGGCACAGTTCTATACGGAAGGAGAGAAGCTGATGAAATTTTTTCTTGACACGGGGAACATAGACGAAATTAAAGCAGGAATTGGAATGGGCATGGTTGACGGGGTCACTACCAACCCCAGCCTGGTCGCGAAGGAGAAGAAAAAGTTCGACACGGTGGTGAAGGAGATCCTGGCTATCGTCGACGGTCCCGTCAGTCTCGAAGTCGTCAGCGAAGACGCCGCAGGTATGGTAAAGGAGGGTAAAAAACTGGCGGCCACATCTCCCAATGTGGTGGTAAAGATTCCCATGACCATAGAAGGCCTGAAAGCGACAAAGGCTCTCGCTGACGAGGGCGTCGCCGTGAACCAGACCCTGATCTTTTCCGCCCTGCAGGCACTCCTGGCGGCAAAGGCGGGGGCCGCCTACGTGAGTCCCTTCATCGGGCGTCTGGATGACGTGTCCCATGACGGCATGGAACTCGTTGAACAGATACTGTACATGTTCGACAACTATGCCTTTGACTGCGAGGTCATCGTGGCCAGCGTTCGCCATCCGCTTCACGTTCTCAACGCGGCCCTGCTGGGTGCCGACATAATAACCATGCCTTTCGGCGTTCTGTCACAAATGGCCCGCCATCCACTGACGGACGTGGGATTGGCGAAATTCCTGGAAGACTGGAAAAAAGTGCCCAAGAAATAACACGCAAGTGGAATCCTTCATTCTCCCCGGAGGCAGCGTGATAGATTTTCTGAAAGACAGATTTGACCGGCTCCCCATGTCGGAGAAAAAGCGGCAGATTTTCAATCTTCCCAATAGTATCACTATGCTCAGGGTCGGCATAATACCGGTTCTGTTCCTGCTGCTCCTCAATCCGGGAAGAGTCTTGAGCCTGGTCATAGCGCTGCTGTTCATTGCCGCCGCCCTGACGGATCTTCTGGACGGCTACATCGCGCGGCGATACAACATTGTGACAAAAGTAGGGCAACTCATGGATCCCATCGTCGACAAGCTGATCATAAGCACTGCCATGATCATGCTGATTCCCCTGGACAGGATACCAGCCTGGGTTGTGGTTATCATGATTGCCCGGGACGTCGTCGTCGACGGAATTCGAAGCTTCGCCTCGGCCGAAGGGCTGATAATCGAGGCAAGCAGCCTGGGGAAACAGAAGACCCTCTGCCAGGTCATCGGCGTGTCGGCCCTTCTTATCCATTATCCCTTCCTGGGACTGAACGCCCACGCGGTGGGGATTGTTGTCATCTACATCGCCCTGGTTCTCTCCGTATGGTCCGGAACCGAATATACCATGAAGTTTCACCGGGAGTCCTTAAGCCATTGATGTCGCCGATGGTCCGTGTACTGCATGCGACGGGAGCTGTTCCGGAAGTTTTTCGTTGACAGGGACCAGGTATTTTACTATGAGTAGCTTCCATTGAGCGGGCGTAACTCAGTGGTAGAGTGCCACCTTGCCAAGGTGGACGTCGAGGGTTCAAATCCCTTCGCCCGCTCCATTTTTCGGCGGCATAGCCAAGTGGCTAAGGCAGCGGTCTGCAAAACCGTTATTCACCGGTTCGAATCCGGTTGCCGCCTCCAGAAATCAAGAGAAGGGCTGTGGGTTAATACCATAACCGGCAGGCCTTCTTTCTTTTTTGATTTCCCGGCCTTTGTCGCCTTCCCGCGTGAGGGCGTGTAGCACTGCCGGCCGACCGTCCGATGGTCCTCCGGAACAATCTGTACTTCCCCGCTAAAATAGTGTACTTCCTGCAGTAACGATTGACGGCCTCGTAAAGATCGAAAAACGTCTGGTAGAGGACGGTATTGTAAAAGCTCCCTGAGGCACGGTGCGTACATCTTAAGGAACGAGGCGTACTGTGATGGTACAACGCGGTGACGAAGGCCGGAGCGCAATCAGGCATGCGGCTCCGGTACCATTGTACGAAGCCGTCATGATTGAAGAACCATGAAAGCCTACGAAGAAATAGGACGAAAGCTCCAGAAGGCACGGGAAGAGGCGGGACTGAGCCAGGATGACCTGGCCAGGAAGTTGGGTTGTACGCAGGCCTCGCTCTCCAATTACGAACTGGGCAAGCGGCGTCTCTATCTGGCGGAGCTCCAGCGTATCGGGAATCTTCTGGGCAAACCCGTGACATACTTCCTTGAGGGCTCTGAAGACAGACACCCGGCAAACTCCGACTACGACACGATTTTGAAAGACCCTCTGGCACAACGAATCATTGAAGCACTGCCGGGGCTGAAGCCTTCGCAGAGGAAGTCCGTTCTTGACTTTGTTCTCTGGCAGAAGAGCGGAGGTAAACAATGATTTCCTTTGAATTGTCGGCGGAACAGAAAAAACTTCAGGAGAAGATCAATCGCCGGGCTGTAGCGCTCCAACCATTGTCTCTCAAGGTGGATTCGGCCGAACCGGGACCTATCGACGGAGACTACCTCTGCATCATAGCGGAAGAAAAACTGAATTCTTTTATCATTCCTGATGAATGCGGCGGTCACGCTCTGGACCGGCTGACACTTTCAATCGTGACGGAAGAGATCGGTTACGGGTGTGCCGGGCTGGCCAGCATTTATGCGGCCACGGTCCACTCGGTTTCCGCCCTGTTGATAGGAGGTTCGGAAGAACAGCAGAAGAAGTTTCTGTCCCCGCTTCTCGATCCCGCGGATGCCGTTGCAAGCTGCTGTATCACGGAGGAAAAGGGTGGTTCGAACACGTCATCTTTTTCTACCATGGCACGGCAGGATGGTGAGTACTACATCATTACCGGTGAAAAGGTTCCCGTCCTGAACGCGGGAAGCGCCGCCTTTTACATAGTCTGGGCAAACAGCGACACGGGCCGGGGCCGGGCCGGTATCAACACCTTCGTCATACCCGGCGATGCCGACGGGATCATTGTCGGCCCCTATCACGACAAGCCGGGCCTCCGCTGTGCTCCTACGGCAACTGTCACCTTTCGTGAGGTCGCCGTTCCGAAATCCAACCTGATCGGTCTCCCGGGAAGCGGTTACCTGCTCCTGATGCAGACCCTGGACTGGGGTCGTGCCTTTTTCGGTGCCATATGTGTCGGCCTGGCCCGGGCGGCGCTGGAAAAATCGATACAGTTCGCCAAGAAGCGGGTCGTTTCAAGCCGGCCTATTATCAAGAACCAGGGCATCAGTTTTGTCCTGTCGGAACTGGCTGCGGAGATTGATGCCGCCCGGCTGCTCGTCTGGAGGGCATGCCGGCTTATGGATCTGAATAAGGATTATACCCGCGAATCCTCCATGGCCAAGCTCTTCGCCTCGGAAGTCGCGGCCCGGGCGAGCGGTAAAGGCATGCAGATATTGGGAAAGACAGGCTACCTGCGGCCGCACCTCATGTCCAAATTTCATCGGGATTCCCAGGGATTGCTCATACTGGAAGGGACAAGCCCGATTCAGAAACAGATTATAGCCGGCCAATTGTGACGGCTCCGTACAATAGTACCGGAGGCATGCCTCCGGTACGGGAGCCGGATTCTTGGTTGAGCTCTCTTCTTCGTCACCGCGGCGTACCGCAGCGTACGCCTCGTTCCCCAGGATGTGCGCGCCTTGCATCGAGAAGCTTTGTTAAAAGCCGCCCTCTATTGGACGTTTTTCGACTTCTTATTCCGAGATCATCAGGTGTGATGAACTCATACAACGTCTGAACGTCCGATTTGGTTTCCCTTCCTTGTTATCCCTTCCCTCTTGACAGGAAAAATAACAATATGTTATAGGAATATTACATAACGTATTTGCCGCGGGAGACCGTGTCCCGTTCAGGCAGTCACAGATATTCCAAGAGCAGAGAGGAGACGATCATGGAGACGACTACCGTAACAGAGTCCGTCACAACGACGGCCCCCAAACAGGATCTCAGGAACAAGTTTGTCAGCAAGGCCGTGCGCAATGTCCAGCGCGGCTACATGGAAGATGACAAGTCACGGGGTCTCTTCCGTCCTGAAGTAAAGCTCGACCTGCAGCGTTCCCGGTTAATGACGGAGTCATTCAAGAAGACCGACGGGGAGGCGATGGTCCTTCGTCGTGCCAAAGCCCTTGCCCACGTGCTCGGTAACATGGACATCTTCATCAGGGATTGGGAGCGCATCGTGGGGTACCAGACGTCTGACCCGGAAGGCATTTACCACCCCATCGACATGAACTGGCGCTCGGTCCTCAGGCTTGTAAACAGTACGGGCGGGACTACCCTGCTTGACGAAGCCGGGAAACAGGAACTCGAGGAAATATGTGCCTACTGGAAAGGCAAGAGCATGAGCGATCGCCACCAGGAAGCTTTCACGGGCGATCTCGGTACGTACTGGCAATACGAGGGGACTTTTCTCTGGACCCACTGGTCTGAACTGGGCGTACCTGACTATGAGGGTCTTTTTAAGGAAGGTCTCGACGCGAGAATCAGACGGTGCGAGGCCAGGCTCGAGGAGATTGACCGAACCATACCGTCGGATTATATAGACCAGAAGGAATTCCTGAAATCGGTGATCATCGTCCTGCAGGCGGTTATTGACTTTTCTCACCGTTATGCCACCCTGGCCCGGACCATGGCCGCCTCGGAACGCGATCCGGAAAGCAGGAAAAGGCTGGAAGAAATCGCCGAAATCTGTGAATGGGTGCCCGCCAACCCTCCCCGGACGTTCAAGGAAGCGGTGCAGTTCTTTTATTTCATTCACCTTATCCGGTATCTTGAATATTCAACTCTGGGAATCGGCCTGCGGGTGGATTACGTCCTTGGTCCCTACTATGAAAAGGACTTGAAAGAAGGGCGGATCACCCGGGAGGAGGCCCTGGAAATGCTCCAACTCCTCTGGGTTAAATTTCTCGAGCTGGGACTTGTGTATTCTCCCCTGGTCACTTCCGTGTATGGTGGTGTCGCTTCCCTGCAGGCCGTCACCATAGGCGGGCTGGACCGGGAGGGGAGGGATGTCACCAATGAATTGAGCTACCTGGTTCTGGAAGCGGCGAAGACCATGAGAACCATCGAACCCAGCATCGCCATGCGCGTACACAGGAACACGCCCGATGAACTGCTGTCTGCGGCAACGGACGTCATACGAACGGGAATCGGATACCCATCCTTTTTTAATGACGAGGCGCTCATACCGCTGCTGGAAAAGTGGGGTGTTCCGCCGAGTGACGCGCAGGCATACTCTGTCTCGGGCTGTGTCTACATGGAGATCCCTGGTAAAAACATTACCCGGCGCGTCCTGGGATACTTTGTCTTGATAAAATGCCTCTGGTGGGCCCTCCACCAGGGCATGAACCCGGAAACGGGTGAACAGCGGGGTGCCGGAACGCCTGACCCCGCCACGTTCACATCATGGGAAGACCTTCTCGATGCCTATCTCGAACAGGTGAAATTTTTCGTCACAAAGATGGCCCACGTGGAAAACACCTGCCGTGACCTCTACGCGAAATACTGTCCGAAGCCCTTTTATTCAGCCATAGTGGAAGGCTGCATCGAACGGGGGAGGGAGTGCAAACAGTGGGTCTATCCCTCGATGGTACATGACTTTGCCATGGTGATCGGCGGAACCAATGTGGCCGATTCCATAACGGCTGTAAAAAAGGTGGTTTTTGATGACAAACTCGTCACCCTGCCGGAGCTTGTCGCTATCATGGACAAGAACTGGGAAGGCCGCGAAGATATACGGCAGGCCTGCATCAACGCGCCCAAGTACGGTAACGATGATGACTACGCGGATTCCATCGCCCGGGAGGTTCATCATCGTACCGAGGCGGTCATGGAGACCGTCAAGGACCGCTTCGGCTATTCCATCAGAGGAGATGGGAGCGCTGTATCCGCCACGTACGGGCTTGCTGCCGATACCCCCGCGACTCCCGACGGCAGGATGGACGGGGGACCCTTCGCCGACTCCACCCTCGCTCCCCAGCCGGGCGCGGACAAGAAAGGTCCCACGGCGGTGTTGAATTCCGTCGCCAAGATCGACACCATGGAGACCTACAACCACCTGCTGAACCAGAAATTTCTTCCCCAGTACCTGGAGGGGAGCATGAAGGAAATGTTCCTCAGCTATCTTAAAACCTGGCGGGACAAGAAGATATCTCACATACAGTTCAACGTGGTAGACAAGGAGACCTTGCTCGATGCCCAGCAGTATCCCGAGAAATACCGGGACCTGATCGTGCGGGTGGCCGGCTTCAGCGCCTATTTTGCCGACCTCTCCAAGGGGTTGCAGGACCATATCATCATGAGGACTGAACACACGTTCTGAGAGAACCGGGACCATGAAGCGGGGGCTGGAACATCGTTCCAGCCCCCGTTAACGGCTCCGTGAAAAGCCGGCGGAGTCACAGCCTCCGCCACTAGAGCCGGATGCCTGATTGCGCTCTCTTGTGTATCACCGCGGTGATCGCGCCCTGCGGTCATTGCAGCGGCCACTCTTTGTTAAGCGTTACGGTGAACCTGTTTTTTCGTCCTGTTCGTGAAGTCGGTAATCGGGTAACACCGGAAAACGATCGATCTTCAGAAGGCCAGCGAATCATCGGCGGCTCTCCGAGGAGTTCCCGATCAGAAAACACTGCGAGTACCTGTCATGATAACAGCCGAAAGCACCAGAAAAGGACATATTTTCAACATCCAGCGGTTCAGTATCCACGACGGTCCGGGAATCCGCACCACCGTATTTATGAAAGGCTGTCCCCTGCGGTGCGTCTGGTGCTCCAACCCGGAATCCCAGGACTTTCACCCAACCCTGCTGGTGAGGGACATCAACTGTACCGGCTGTGGTGCCTGCCTGAAAGTCTGTCCCGAAGGAGCAATCACCCTCACAGGGGAAACGGGCCGGACCATCGACTGGTCCAAATGTACTCACTGCCTGCGCTGTGTTCCGGCATGCCTGTACAATTCCCTGAATGCCTGCGGGACTTCTATGACGGTAACAGAGGTTCTTGATGAGGTTCAAAGAGATGAAGATTTCTACAGAAACTCATCGGGAGGGGTGACCCTGTCCGGCGGTGAGCCCCTATGGCAGAGCGATTTCGTGTCGAGCCTGCTGCAGGCATGCAAAGCGAGAGGACTGCACACAGCGCTGGAAACGACGGGCTTCTCCTCCTGGAGACAATTCTCCGCGGTTCTCGATCATACCGACCTCGTTCTCTTTGACATCAAGCACCTTGACCCGGAGATGCACCGGGCTTTTACCGGAGTCGACAACAGGCGCATCCTGAATAATCTTTACAAAATAGCGGGGAGCACAAGAATCTGGCTCCGCATGCCCGTACTGGGCGGTATAAACGATTCGGACGAATATATCAGAGAAATGGCGGCCCTGGCCAAAAAGACGGGAGCCGAGAGAGTGTCGCTTCTGCCCTACCATGAAGGGGGGAAATCAAAAAGCGCCCAGATGGGAAGACCCTACACCTTCAGTCAGGGAATCGTACCCGGCGAAGACCGTTTGAAACGCATCAAGGATCTGCTCGACAGCCAGGGGGTGACGGCAACGATCGGCCACTAGCACCGTCGTGCCGCGCTTCTTAAAATCTCAGGGCGCACTCCCGGAAGATTTCCCCCAGCGTAGGATGGGAAAAGACAACCCGCCCCAGCCCGTCCACGGTCATTTCATTATACAGTACCAGCGACGCGTAGCTGCTGAACTCGGACGCCTCGTAGCCCACGATGGTCATTCCCAGGATTTTCCTGGTTTTCCGGTCGGCAATAATTTTCAGAAACCCCTGGGGCGCATTGTCGGCAATGGCCTTCCCTATCTCCGTGAAGTGGACGGTTCTTACGTCAATGGTGCAGAATTTCTCCGCTTCTCGCTCCGTCAGGCCGGCCCTGCCCACTTCAGGGCTGGTGAATACCGCCAGAGGGATCAGGTCGTAGCGGGGCGACCGGTCCCTGCCGGCAACACGGTCCGTGATCACCTGGGCGTCATGAGCCGCCTTGTGGGCCAGCCGGGGTCCCGGGGCGATATCGCCGGCGATCATGATGGAGTCCTTCAGGCACAACGACGAGGCCATGGACAGATCAAGACCGGCCCTGTCCAGTCCAAGAGTGTCCGGGAAGGCCTTCCGTCCCATACAGCAAACCACCAGGGAGCAGGTCACCGCCTGGTTACCCAGACGTACCTCCAAGGTCCCGTTGCCCCCTGACAGGGAATCCACGGTGGTTTCCAGGAGCACCGACACGCCCCTGCTCTTGAGCTGCTTCAGGATAATCCCTGAAACCTCAGGTTCTTCCGTGGTGAGAAGACGGTTTTCGCTCTCCACGACGGTCACCGTAAACCCCAGGGTGGCCAGTGACGAGGCGTATTCGCAGCCCACGACGCCGCCTCCTGCGATCAGGATATTCTTCGGAAGATCGTCAAGGCTCCAGAACGTCTCACTGTCAACGACGCCATCAATGCCGGACCAGGCTTCGGGAACAACGGGCTGTGTGCCCGCAGCGATCACCAGCCTGTCGAATCCCAGTGTTGCAACGGTTCCGCCCTCCCCGTCAAAGACTCTTACAACATCGGGAGAATCCATTGATGCCGTTCCGTTGTATACGGTAATGCCCGCGTTCCGGATGCGCTGTTCCAGCCCCTTTCTCAACCGGGACGTCACGTTCCGCCGGTATTTCATGAAGTCAGGACAGGAGAATACCGTGGCCGCGGTTTCCAGACCGTAGCGCCGTGCCGACTGAGTCCGCTCCAGTCGCTTTGCCGCCGAGACCATTACCTTCGTGGGGATACAGCCCCGGTTGATGCAGACACCTCCCAGATCATTCTTTTCCACCAGGGCAACAGAATTACCCAGCTTCGCCAGGCCCAGGGCAGTTTCAAAACCAGCGGGGCCGCTTCCGATAATCACGCTGTCAAATCGATCCATAGTCAATTCTTTTCCTCTGTTCCCGGGTATCTCGTCCGGTTCGCACCGCCGAGGCAACCTCTTCCCCGATCAGGGTGGTCACCATCCGGTTGTTACAGGTGATCATCGCACAGTACGCCTCATTCCTCAGGATGTGCGCGCCGTGCCTCAGGGAGCTTTTTTAAAAGCCGTCCTCTATCGGACGTTTTTCGACTTTTACGAGTTCGTCATGGCTTGGTTATGTCAACCGGGCTGAACGCGTTTCGAGTGTATCCACCTGTGAAGGCACTGTCAAGGCGAACCCGGCCCGGGAATGGAACGGAAAACCCCGTTATTTTCTTGAAAAAAAACAGGTGGGTATTTACAATGTCCATCAGAAACTGTGAACCATACCTCATTTTGACGAGCTCCTGCAGGGTCGGAAAATGTCTGATGGGGGACGGACGGCTTCAGGAAAAAGAGACCTTTGAAAAACTGTCGTTTTTGTCATTCCGACCGCAGGGAGAAATCTTGTAACATATCGATGTTAAAGGAAGATTTCTCGTCACGATGCTCCTCGAAATGACAAAATTAAAGGTCTCAAAAAGTTTTTACGGAACGGCGTGCATATCTTATGAAGCCGTCAATTCTGTCATCCCCGTGAAGCCGGGGACGACGCGATACGCGCCCATGACGGGGGAGGAGAAAAGCCATGTCAAATTTTATCAGAAAAAGCATCCTTATGGGCTTTGGTCTTGTGTCTCTGAGCCGGGAAAAGGCCGAAGAGTTCATGGACGACCTGATCAAGCGGGGAGAAATCTCCGAAAAAGAGGGCCGGGAAACCGTGGACGAGATGATCAGGAAATCAAAAGAAATGAAAAAAGACCTCGCGAAGAACATCGACAAGGCCGTGAAAGATGCCCTGAAGACTATGAACATCGTCAGCAGGGACGAATTCGACAAACTCAGAAAGAAGGTGACGGCCCTGGAGAAGGCCTCAAAGAGCGGGGAATAGTCCATGCTCATCCGCAAAATCGGGTTCGTTTCCCGGACCTACCGGCACATCAACAGGTATCGGCAGATCCTGGCCGTGATGATCAAGTTCGGTTTCGGCGACCTCATCGACCGGATCAACAGGGGCGGCTACCTGGAAACGGGCATCCAGTTCGTGACGCGATCACGATCGAAGAATATCGAAAAGCACACCCGGGCCGAACGGATACGGATGGCCCTTGAAGAACTGGGTCCCACGTTTGTCAAGCTGGGGCAGATTCTGTCGACCCGGCCCGACATGCTGCCCCCGGACATGATCAGGGAGCTCGAGAAGCTTCAGGATGACGTGGTGCAGGTTCCTTTTCACACAATGCGCGACGTACTGGAAGGGGAGATCGGTGGCCCGCTGGAGACTCTTTTTGAGCGTTTTGACGAAGAGCCTCTGGCGGCGGCATCCATCGGGCAGGTGTACCGGGGCCGACTCAAAAGCGGAGACGAGGTGGTCGTCAAAGTGAGGCGGCCGGGTATCAGTGCGGGTATAGAGGTGGACCTTGAAATTCTTCTCCACCTGGCCTCGCTTATGGAGGAGCACCTGGAAGAGATCCGTTTTTTCCGGCCCACAAAAATCGTGGAGGAATTCGCCCGCACCCTGGAGAACGAAATCGACTACACTCTGGAAGCCTCCTACGCCGATCGCTTCGCCGGCCAGTTCCGGGACAACCCCACCATCCATGTGCCGCGTGTTTTTCGGGACCTGTCGACCAAAGAAATTCTCGTCATGGAATATGTGTCGGGCATAAAGGCATCGAATCTTGACGATCTCGACGCGGCGGGTTACGATCGCACGCTCATAGCGCAGCGGGGAGCCGACCTGCTCTTCGCCCAGATATTCGACTACGGTTTTTTCCATGCCGATCCCCATCCGGGGAACATTTTCATTCTTCCCGACAACGTCATCTGCTACCTCGATTTCGGTATGATGGGCACTGTGGACCGACGCTCACGGGATGAAATGGCCGATATGGCCTTCGCTATTGTCCGGAAGGACGAACGGAAAGTGACCGACGCCCTGCTGGCCATCGTCGAGTTCGATGAAGAGCCGGACCGGCGGACCCTGGAGTCCGACATGTCCCATCTGATCGAGCTCTATGCTTTTCGGCCGCTCAAAGAAATTCGCATCGAGCAGGTGCTGAACAGGATTCTGGATCTGATTCTCCGTCACCGGTTGTGGCTTCCCTTTGACAAGTACCTGATGCTCAAGGCCCTGGCCACCACGGAAGGGCTGGGCCTGATGCTGGCCCCCGACTTCGACATGACCGCCCGGGCCGAGCCCCACGTCCGGCGTTTGAAGCTTCAGCGCTACCGGCCGGGCCGGCTCGCGGAAGAATTCTTTGACAGCGGTGGTGACGCCATGAAGCTCCTGCGGGAGCTTCCCCGGGAAACGCGGGAGATCATGCGGCAGTTGAAGCAGGGGAAACTCAAGGCCTCCTTCGACCACCGGGGTCTGGAGCCCATAACCCACGCCATGAGGCAGTCCGCCAATCGAATCAGCCTGGGGCTGATCGCGGCATCTCTCGTGATCGGTTCGTCGGTCATGATCGGGATGGAGACGGGACCGCTGTTTTTCGGCTTCTCCGTGGCGGGCCTTACCGGAATCTGCCTGGCCGCCGCCCTGGGGGTCATCATGGTCCTTCGGTAGAAGAAGGCCGGTTTTCTGATTCGGTATATGCGTAAGCGCTGTGATTGTGGATGCTTTCCATGTTTTCAGCCTCCACGCTGTACCAGGTGAAATTAGAATCGGCCTTCAATTTTTCCGCCACGCTCCGCACCACGTCCTCCACGAACATGGGGTTTTCAAAGGCCTTCTCGGTGACGTGCTTTTCGTCCGAACGCTTGAGCAGTGAGAAGACCTCGCCACTGGCGGACTGTTCCACCAGGCTGATGATGTCCTCGATCCAGAAGAATTTTCTGAACCGGAGCCTCACCGTTACCAGACTTCGCTGATTGTGGGCACCTCCGGCGCTGATCTCTTTAGAACAGGGACAGAGAGTCGTCACGGGTACTGTCAGAGCTACCAAAAAATCCATGTGATCCCGGCGGTTTTCGCCGATGAAGGCGCAGCGGTATTCCATGAGGCTCCGCAATCGGGAAACGGGGGCCTTCTTCTCCACAAAATAGGGGAATTCGATCTCCATGTAGGCCGATTCGCCGGCGAGCCTTTCCCGTATGGTCCTGATTATGGTCTGAAAGGTCCTGATATTGATCTCGCCGTGGTACTTGTTGAGAATTTCCAGGAACCGGCTCATGTGGGTCCCCCTGAACCGATGGGGAAGATTGACATACATGTTGACCGTGGCATTGACATGCTGGGTACCCCTTTTCTTGTCCAGTACGATAACGGGGTACTTGACGCCCTTTACGCCCACCTTCTGGATGTCGATTTTCCGATGATCCCGCCGACTTTGAACGTCAACCACTGCCGTCTCTCCCATAGGATGCGCGGGCGCTCTCCGATTCCCACACGGTGACACGCGAAATTCGGGTTCTGCCGGGAGAGAATGCCCTTTCCAGGCTGTCGAAAATGTGGCGGGCGATATTCTCCGCCGTAGGGGGGACGTTGTTGAATGCGGGGACATCGTTCAGGTAGGTGTGGTCCAGATCTTTCAGGACCGCATCGGCATGACGCTTGATGTCCCGAAAATCGGCAACCACGCCTTCCTGGTCGAGTTCTCCGGATTCCAGAGAGATTTCCACGGCGAAGTTATGGCCGTGCATGGGCTCCCCGATGCTGCCAAGGGTGATCGTGTGGGCGGCAGAAAATGTTTTTCGTATCGTTATCGTATACATGGTACTACTCTAATACCTGATTTCCATCGTGTCAATTCACGCTTCCCAGGAGATTGACGGCTTCGGAAAAAGTGCCGGATCCATGACCTCCGGCGCTGTGCCCGGATGCTTAAGTGTGCTCCGGTCTCCGTCACTGCGGCGTACTTCAAGGTACGTCTCATATGCGTGCTTTGTGGTTTGTCTCAAGGAACTTTTTACAAAGCCGCCCGCGGACGGGACGTTTTCCGACTTTTTTCGAGTTCGTCAAGATTGTCGCAGGCGCCCTTCCGCGAGTCCGGTAATCGATCAGCGGGGGACATCTTTCAGGATATCCGCTATGTGTGCGGCCCTGTCCAGGATTACGTCGCATCCGGCTTCCAGGAGACTTTCTCGAGACGAAAGACCCGTAAGGACTCCGGCGGTGAAAGTTCCGGCAGCCTTTCCCGTCTCTATGTCCATAGGATGATCACCCACCATGAAAGCCTTCCCGGACGGTACCTCCAGCCTTTCCAGGGCTGCCAGCAGGTGACCGGGGTCTGGTTTGACCCGGATAATTCCGTCCCTGGCAACCAGGAGGTCCGCGTGGTCTTCAATGGCAGGGTAGATGGTACAAACAGCCTCTCTGCAGTTGCGGGTTACCACCGCCGTCCGGATGTTCCGTTCCCTGAGATCGAGGAACATGGCTGGAATGCCATCGAAAATGTTTCCCCGGGCGGCACCCTCCATCTCGGCTTCGCGGATGATTTCCATGGCTTGCCTTCGGAATTCATCCGCTTCGGCCGGATTCCGGGCCGCAATCATGCGCGACGCCCCGGCCACCATTTCCAGGGCGAAGAGTTCTTCGAACGATTCCGGATACTCTCCGTGGGATCGAATACTCTCCAGCACCCGGGTCCGCATGCGCCTGAAATCAACGTTCAACTCGGCCAGCGTGCCGTCGAAGTCAAAAACTACCGCACTTACATCGTACATCGTTTCACCCCGGCCGCGTGATTTGTCGTGTCCCTTCATACATACCAGTTCCGGTACTGTCGATGATGTCGTGAAACAACGAATCCAATGGCATCATTCCTCGAATGTCCCGAGGGACAAACATACAATAGTGACCCGTATACCACAGAGGATCCGAAAGAGAAAGTACCGGGCCGGACAAGCGACTTGACAAATCCTCACCTCTTTTATACACACTATCGCTATCATTCAGTGTCATCCACGCACAGGAGAAACAAGGGACGCCATGCATTTCATCGATCTCGCTGTCCAGCAGCGGCGTATAAAAGACACGATCGACGCCAACATCCAGCGGGTCCTGGCCCACGGGCAGTACATCATGGGTCCTGAAATCAATGATCTGGAGGGGCGGCTTGCAGCCTTCACGGGAACCCGGCACGCCATAAGTTGCGCTTCCGGTACGGATGCCCTGCTTATGGCCCTCATGGCCCATAAAGTTGGGCCTGGAGACGCCGTTTTCACTACCCCCTTCACCTTCATGGCCACCGCTGAAGTGATCAGCCTCCTGGGTGCCACGCCGGTGTTTGTCGATATCGACCCCGTAACCTACAATCTGGATCCCGAAGCCCTCATTCGGGCTATCGAGTCTGTAAAGGCGCGGGATTCTTCGGGACACCCCCTGCCGGACATGGACCAGGACATACCACTTGTTCCCCGGGGAGTCATCCCCGTGGATCTCTTCGGCCTTCCCGCCGACTATGAGGCCATCAATGCCATCGCCCGTTCAGAGGGTCTCTTTGTTATTGAAGACGCGGCCCAGTCCCTGGGTGCTGTCTGCAACGGGAAATCCACCGGCTCACTGGCATCCGTTGCCTGCACGTCCTTCTTCCCCGCCAAGCCCCTGGGGTGCTACGGCGATGGAGGCATGTGTTTCACCGATGACGACGAGTTGGCGGGGATCATGCGGTCTATCCGCGTTCACGGCCAGGGAAGGGACAAGTACGAAAACATCCGTATCGGCATCAACGGTCGCCTGGACACTATTCAGGCGGCCATCCTGCTGGCGAAGCTGGATATTTTTCCCGAAGAGATCCTTCTCCGCCGGAAAGTGGCGCAACGATACACCCGACTCATAAACGATGCCGTTCCGTCCCTGGTGACCCCTGCAATCCCCCCGGGCTGCACCTCCACCTGGGCTCAGTATTCACTTCTGGCCCGCGACGAGACCCATCGCGACAATCTCAGGGACATCCTGAACCGGGAGGGCATTCCCTCCGTCATCTACTATCCGAAGCCCCTTCATCTGCAACCCGCCTACGGGTCCTTCGGGTATGGCACGGGAGATTTTCCGGAATCAGAGAAGATTTCCCGCCGTATATTCAGTCTGCCCATGCATCCCTACCTGACCCGGGAAAACCAGAATGCTGTTGTGGCGGCGCTTGTTCGGTAAAGCAGCGGTCTCTGATCGGCACATCAATGAAAAAACATATCTCTTTTATTTACAGGCATCCGCCAATGCGCTATGTCATAATGCATGTATAGGCGACAACAGGAGGGTTCGTCCAGGGAGGTGCATATGAAGGTACTGCTGGTGGCGGGTGCCCGGCCTAATTTCGTAAAAGCAGCGCCGGTGTACCGGGCTGCAATGGCTTCGGGAAGGATGGATTGCCGGCTGGTTCACACGGGGCAGCATTACGACTACGAGATGTCCCACGCTTTTTTCGAGGACCTGTCGATTCCGAAACCCCGGTATTTTCTGGGCGCGGGATCGGGAAGTCACGCCGTTCAGACAGCAAAGGTCATGACGTCCTTCGAGAAGGTCTGTATCAAGGAAAAGCCTGACATAGTGATCGTGGTGGGTGACGTGAATTCCACCCTGGCCTGCTCCGTGACGGCAAAGAAGCTGCTAATCACTGTGGCCCACGTGGAAGCGGGCCTGCGAAGCGGTGACAGGACCATGCCCGAGGAGATTAACCGCATTGTTACGGATTCCATCTCCGACCTGCTGTTTGTGACAGAAAAGGACGGAATTGAGAACCTGCGGCGTGAGGGGCATGGGGAGACATCGATTCATTTTGTGGGAAACGTGATGATCGACACGCTTTACTCCCAGATTAAAAAGCTCGCTACGGCCGATGTTTCTCTCGAACCCGGGATCAGGGAAATAATGCGGGCCGGACCCTACGGCGTTGTGACGCTTCACCGGCCGTCAAATGTTGATGAACGTGAAACATTCCTGGAGATCATGATGGCCTTGGCGGAAATATCCGAAGACATGCCCCTGGTGTTTCCAGTACATCCGAGAACGAGTAAGAATGTCGAGGAGTTCGGCCTGACGAGCCTGGTCGGAAAATCGGGCATCTACATGACAGCCCCTCTGTCCTATATGCCTTTTCTGACGTTGTGGAAGGACGCGTCCCTTGTGCTCACCGACAGCGGCGGCCTCCAGGAGGAGACCACAGCCTTGGGAGTACCCTGCTTTACAATTCGGGATAATACAGAGCGGCCCGTGACGGTCGATGAGGGGACCAACACGCTGGTGGGAACGGCAGGCCGGGGGATACAAGACGCCTACCTCCGGTTCAGGGAGGGGGACATCAAGAAGGGACGAATTCCCAAATTTTGGGACGGAAATGCCGCCGAGCGGATTGTCAATGCCATACTGACCTGCGGACTATGAAAGCAATCATTCGGAACAGAAATTTCTGGTTCATGATCATGATCGACATGATCATGATCGCTCTCGCCTATTACGGAGCGTTCTGGATCCGTTACGAGGGGCAGATCCCGGCGCTACCGCTGGGGTTTGTTAAAAAGACCCTGCCTCTGGTGATCGTCCTGAAGATTGTCCTGTTTTACTATTTCAACCTCTATCGGGGCATGTGGCGCTACACCAGCATCATGGACATGATAAACCTGTTCAAGGCGAATATTCTTTCCTCCTTTTCAATCCTCCTGGCTATTTTCTTTCTCTATCGACTGGAGTTCTTCCCCCGCTCCGTTGTCGTAATCGATTTCATACTTGCCCTGTTTTTCGTTGCCGGCAGCCGTCTGGGTGTGCGCCTGTATTTTTCAGGAATCACACCGGGATTTTCCCTCGGCACCGGTCTGATGGCGCGGAAAGGAAAGAGACTGCTCCTCATCGGCGCCGGTGATGCCGGTGAACGGATCATTCGGGAAATAATGGAGAATGATCGCATCAAAGTGACCCTTGTGGGAATTCTCGATGACGATCCGGGCAAGCAGGGCAAGACGATTCACGGCGTTCCGGTGATGGGCGGCATCACCATGGTTGATCAGATCCGGGATCAGTTTGACGAGATTCTCATTACCTTACCCTCGGCAACGAGCGCCGAGATGAAACAGATCGTTGCCGTCTGTGAAGCGTCGGGTAAACCCTTCAAGACCATGCCGCCCCTGGGGGAATTGATTGACGGCAAGGTATCACTGACCATGGTCCGGGAGGTGACGATCGCTGACGTGATAGGGCGGGATGAGGTGTATCTTGACAGTCGGCAAATCGGGGCGTTTCTGACCGGCAAACGGGTGCTGATAACCGGCGCGGGGGGATCCATCGGCGCCGAGCTGACGCGACAGGTCGCCCGTTTCAGACCATCAGCGTTGGGCCTTGTCGATTTCAGCGAATATAATCTCTACCAGGTGGAAATCGATCTTCGGGACCAGTTCCAGGGCCTGAAAGCGGGGATTTACCTCGCAGACCTCAGGAACGAGGAAAGGGTCGATCGGATCTTCAGGGATTTCAAGCCTCTCGTGGTGTTTCATGCCGCCGCCTACAAGCATGTTCCTCTCCAGGAGGCAAATCCCTGGGAGGCCGTGGAAAATAACCTGTTGGGAACGAAGCATGCCGTTGCAAGCGCCCTTGCCGCGGGAGCTGAAAAGTTTGTCATGGTATCTACCGACAAGGCGGTTCGTCCGACCAATATCATGGGGGCTACAAAACGAGTTTGCGAATGCCTTGCCATGAGCGCGAACCATCGGGGACAGACGCGGTTCATGGCTGTCCGTTTCGGCAACGTGATCGGGAGCTCCGGATCTGTGATTCCTCTCTTCAGGCGACAGATCGCGCGAGGAGGGCCCGTGACGGTGACCCATCCGGAGGTCACCCGTTTTTTCATGAGCATTCCCGAGGCGGCGCGGCTGATACTGCAGGCGGGTTCCATGGGCGAGGGGGGCGAGATCTTCATCTTGAAGATGGGAGAACCGGTCCGCATCCGGGACATGGCACGCAGCATCATCAGGTTAAGTGGTTTTGAACCGGACGAAGATATCAAAATTGTCTATACGGGACTCAGGCCGGGAGAGAAGCTCTATGAAGAACTCATTACCGAGGGGGAGGGGATTATCCCGACACATCACGACAAGATCATGGTTTTGCGGGGAAACGCTGTGAACAGGGAACGTTTGAATGCGGAAGTTGATGAACTGCTTGCCGTTTCAAAATCCTGTTCGGCGGAGAAAATCAAGGAAAAGCTCAGCAGCATTGTTCCGGACTACAGGCCTGAATCACGGGATGATCCAGGAGAGAGGGTGCGGGAATGGAACTTGTCGAAAGAATAACATCGAAACAGGCATCAGTGGGCGTCATCGGCCTCGGCTACGTGGGTCTTCCGCTGGTTATCGAGTTCGCGCGGTCCGGGTTTCCCGTGACGGGCTTTGACGTGGACGAAGAGAAAGTCAGGATGCTGCGGGACGGGACCAGTTACATACGCCATGTGGACCTGTCCTCCCTCACCGGTGACGCGGCGACACGCTTTGTTCCGACAACGGATTTTTCTCTCCTTGAGACGATGGACTGCATTCTCATCTGCGTTCCCACGCCGCTGAACAGAAACCGCGAGCCCGATATGCGCTATGTGGAAGGCACGACTCGGGCGCTGGCCCGGTATCTCCGGCCGGGGCAGCTCGTTGTTCTGGAGTCCACCACTTACCCGGGGACGACCGACGAGATGGTGCGGACCATTCTCGAGGCCGGAGGCCTCAAGGCGGGGACGGATTTCTATCTTGCCTATTCACCGGAGCGGGAGGATCCGAACAACCGCCACTACTCCCTTCGTACGGTGCCCAAGGTCGTGGGAGGCTACACAGCCCGGTGCCTGGCTGTGGTTGATGCCCTCTACTCCTGCGTTGTTGAGCGAACGGTCCCCGTTTCGTCTACGAAAGTGGCTGAAGCCAGCAAGCTTCTGGAAAACATCTACCGGTCCGTGAACATCGCCCTGGTCAACGAACTCAAGATGCTTTTCGAACGCATGGGTATCGACACCTGGGAGGTGATCGAGGCGGCGAAGACGAAACCCTTCGGCTTTCAGGCCTTTTACCCGGGTCCGGGGCTCGGGGGGCACTGTATTCCCATCGATCCCTTCTATCTGACCTGGAAGGCTCGCGAATACGGCATGGCCACGCGCTTTATCGAGTTGGCCGGCGAGATCAACACAGCCATGCCGGATTACGTGGTTTCCCGGGTGATGGTGGCCCTGAACGAGCGGGGCAAGGCTCTGAAGGGGGCGAGAATCCATATAATGGGCCTTGCCTACAAGGCGAATGTGGATGACGCCCGGGAGTCCCCCACATATCATCTTATGGAAAAGCTGGAGGCCCTGGGGGCGATGGTTGCGTACCACGATCCCTATATTCCCGTCATATTGCCTTCACGGGAATTCTCGGAATATGCCGGACGCCGGTCGCGGCTGCCGGATGCCGACTGTGATGCCATTCTCATCGTCACGCCCCACGACGAGTACCGGACCATGGACTTTGCCGCTTTCGGAGTTCCCGTGGTGGATACCAGGAACATCGTCCAGGGCGGCCGGCCCTGGCTCTACAAGGCGTGACCGGTGACGGGCGGAGGTGTTTGCTGCCGTTGAAAGGAGCGAATCATGAAAATCTGTGTCGTGGGAGCCGGACGGTGGGGGACGAATCACATCAGAACCCTCAACGAACTGGAAATGCTGGGTGGTGTCGTAGAGTCCTCGGCCGAAAGGCGTGCACTGCTGAAGCACGACTTTCCCGGTCTTGAGCTCTTCGCCGACTACCGGAAGGCGGCGGATGCCGCCTTTGATGGGTATACAGTGGCCACACCGGCCGATACCCACTGTGCCATCGCGGCCTGCCTCATGGGGAAGGGACGTCATGTACTGGTGGAGAAGCCCATGGCGCTTACCGTGGAGGACGCCCGGGCGATGAAGCGCCTGGCTGACGAACGGGGTGTGATTCTCATGGTGGGCCATGTGCTTCTCTTTCATCCGGCGATCCGGAAAATGAAGGAACTGGTGGACGACGGAACGATCGGCCGCCTTCAGTATATGTACAGTAACCGCCTGAACCTGGGTGCCGTGCGTATGGAGGAGAACATTCTCTGGAGCTTCGCGCCCCACGACATCTCCATTTTTCAGTATTTCATGGGTGATTACCCCCGGGAGATCATCTCCCGGGGGGGCGTGTTTCTTCAACCTTCGGTGCATGACTCATCCATGACGATTCTCTCATACCCGGGGAACCGGGTGGGCCATGTCTTCGTAAGCTGGCTTCACCCCTTCAAGGAGCACCGGATCGTGATCATCGGGTCCAAGGGGATGCTTTCCTATGAAGATTCGTCGCCGGAACGGCAGATTCTCTTTTACGAGAAGGGCATCGACTGGGTGCAGGGTGAACCTGTGAGCCGCGATGGCGCCACGGACTTGATCTCCCATGACGCGAGCCTCCCCCTGACGGAGGAGCTTGCCTATTTCGCGCAATGCATTGCCGAGGGCAGGAAACCTGACATCGCTACGGCGGAAAGCGGAATTGAAGTACTCCGGATACTGGAGGAGGCAACAGAATGCCTTGTGGCCGGGAGCGTTCCGTCATCACGGCCCGTGGTGGAGAGCCGGAGGCTTGCCGGTGGCGGACGGGACTACTTTGTCCATGAAAGCGCCGTTATCGATGACCGGGTTTCCATCGGTTCCGGGACGAAGATCTGGCATTTTTCGCATATCCTTTCCGGATCGAGCCTGGGCGACGACTGTTCTCTGGGACAGAATGTAGTCGTGGGTCCTGACGTGACCATCGGGGCGCGGTGCAAAATCCAGAACAATGTCAGTGTCTACAAGGGGGTCACCCTGGAGGAGGGTGTTTTCTGCGGTCCTTCCATGGTTTTTACGAACGTGTTCAATCCCCGGGCTGAAATCCGGAGAATGGAGGAACTACGGCCCACGCTGGTGAAACGGGGCGCCACAATCGGCGCCAATGCCACAGTGGTCTGTGGTAACACCATCGGGCGCTGGGCTTTCATCGGGGCGGGCTCCGTCGTGGTGGAAGACGTTCCCGACCACGCCCTGGTAGTGGGAAATCCGGCGAAACAGGCAGGATGGGTCTGCGAATGTGGAGAGAAACTACCGAAGAAGCTATCCTGTAAAGCCTGCAGGAAACTCTATGAAAAAACGGGGAAGGGGTTGAGAAAGATTTCAACAATGCCGCTCTTCGATGAGTGACGGGTGACGATGAGTAGATGAGTACAGGAAGGGACGGATCCGGCGGGGATACGGGAGGTGTGTTACGGACGAGAACCGCGGTGAGCGTACGGATCCCGTTGTTTCAGAAGCACCCGATCACTCCCGGGCATGGGGGAATTCAGGATGGAGGTATCTCACGGATTTACATCCTTTCCGGGCGTCCCCAGGCTCGCTGACGGCGTTACCAGGTATTGAGGTGTCAGTGGTATGAAATGTATTTTAGTGACCGGCGCCGCCGGTTTTATCGGCTATCACGTGAGCGAGCGTCTCCTCGGGGCAGGTCTGCAGGTTGTGGGCATTGACAACATGAGTCCCTACTACGACGTGTCCCTGAAGGAAGCCCGTCTCGGAAGGCTTCGAGACCGCAGGGGATTTGAATTTTTCAGAATAGACATCACCGATCGGAGCGCCCTGGAAGAACTTTTTGAAAAAAGGTACCGCGGTTTCGATGCGGTGGTGCACCTGGCGGCCCAGGCCGGTGTCCGCTATTCCATTGAAAACCCGAGGGCATATACCGACAGCAACGTGACAGGGTTCATGAATGTTCTGGAGGGCTGCCGCTATTCGAAGGTACATCATCTGGTCTTCGCGTCATCAAGTTCCGTTTACGGCTGTAACGCGCTGATCCCCTTTTCGGTCCACCACAACGTGGACCATCCGGTAAGCCTGTACGCTGCAACGAAAAAGGCAAATGAACTCATGGCCCATGCCTATTCCGGACTATACGGCATACCCTGCACGGGGCTTCGATTTTTCACGGTATACGGACCATGGGGTCGCCCGGATATGGCATTGTTCCTGTTTACGAAGGCGATTCTGGAAGATCGCCCCATCGATGTATTCAACCGGGGGAACATGCGCCGCGACTTTACCTACATCGACGATATTGTGGAAGGGGTGGTACGGGTGATGGGGCACATACCGGTGCCGGATCCCCGATGGGACAAGTTCCATCCCGATCCGGGGACAAGCTTCGCGCCCTACCGGATATACAATATCGGTAACAACAGGCCCGTAACCCTAACGCACTTCATCGCCACACTTGAATCCTGTCTGGGCAGGACGGCGAGGAAGAACCTGCTTCCCCTGCAGCCTGGGGATGTACCCGAAACCTGGGCCGATGTCGACGATCTGATGCAGGACGTTGGTTTCCGTCCAAAAACCCCCATTGAAGAGGGCATCCGGCGTTTTGTGGCATGGTACCGTGAATATTATGGGGGATTTTGAATTTTTCAGGAAACTCAGGTATTCGGCATGTCGGAGAAGCGGACGCCACTACCCGTCGATCACATGCTGACGACAGACCGGGTGGTCAACACGGCGGAAGAAGCCGCCGCTGTCGCTGCCCTGCTGGATTCCATGGTGTGGGACCGGAAGCGGCCCCGGGTACTGCTGGTCACGTCGGCCTACCATATGCGGCGGTCACTGCTGCTTTTCCGGCGCCATGGTCTCGAAGTGGTTCCCTTTCCTGTCGACTTCCAGGTGTCCCCGGGAAAAGAGCGGACGTTTCTCGACTATCTGCCCCAGGCCGAAGGTCTTCGCCAAACCGGGAGGGCACTACGGGAACTCTACGGCTACTGGTACTACCGTCTCGGAATGATCCTTTCAGTCAGACACAGCCGATGAAGCTGCGTCCCTCTTTTATTTCCTTGCATTTGCCGGGACAATGGTTTAACAGCACCCGTTCCTGATGTCCTTGAAGCCCTGAATACGTCGTATTATCGATACGATGGAGGATAGTGCCCGAGTTGTCGACGAGGGTTTGGGAGGGTGTTTCCAAGATCCTCAATTCCGACGCTCGAAACTCTATATTATTATTAATATCAACAATATACGGTGTTCCAAGGGTGGCCCCGTGTCAGTTGACAATTATAAGCGCAATTACTATAGTGAGCGTAGTCACGCGAGAGTGGCGGAACTGGAAGACGCACTGGACTTAGGATCCAGCCCGCTTGCGCGGATAGGGGTTCAACTCCCCTCTCTCGCACCAATGCCAATGACCCTGAAGGAGCGGTTTCGTGGAAGAATATAGTGCAGATGTGACCATCGAGGAATTGAGCCCCGTAAAGAGAAAGCTTTCCTTTGACGTTCCCTGGACCGAAGTAAAGCGTGAACTGGATTCGGCCTACAGGCAGGTGGGTAAAAAGGCGCGAATCAAGGGTTTCAGGCCGGGGAAGGTGCCTCGGAAGGTACTGGAGGTACATTACCGTGAAGACGCCGAAAACGAGGCGGTGATAAAGCTGATTACAAGAAGGTTCGTAGAGGCCGTGGAGAAGAACAATATTCCCGTGGTTTCGCAGCCGAAGATCGACAACAAGGTCCTTGAACCGGACAGCAATTTCTGCTTCTCCGCCACAGTGGAAATCCGTCCCGACGTGGAACCCCGGGACTATACGGGTTTGCCCGTGACGCGTGTGGAATACGAGGTGACGGACCGGGACGTGGAAAACCGCCTTGACAAGTTGCGCGAGATGTACGCCCTGCTTGAGCCGGCCGGTGCTGACCGGGTCACGGTTGACGGCGATTACCTGGTTATCGATTTTGAGGTTACCGTTGATGAGCTGCTTCGGGAAGAGCTGACCACAAAAAATTACACGATCCAGATCGGCGGCGGCTCCTTTCTTCCCGGCTTTGAGGAACAGTTGAAGGGTCTGAAAAAAGGAGAGGAAAAGATCGTGAACGTCACTTTTCCCGAAACCTACGAACCCTCTGATCTGGCGGGCAGGCAGGGACTCTTCAGGGTAACCGTGAACGATGTTCTGGAAAAAAGGATTCCGCCCCTGGATGATGAATTTGTAAAAAATTTTGATGCTTTCGAAACCGTCGACAACCTTCGGGAAGCGGCACGGAAAAGTATTGTCGATGAAGCGACGGCAAAAACCGAAAGAGACCTGAGAAAGAGCATCATCTCCTCGCTTCTTGAGAAACATGAATTTGAGGTGCCCTCGGTCTGGGTTGAACACCAGACCTTCAATCTGATGGCGGATGCCGAACGACGTATGGTGTCCAACGGGTTGAAGCGGGAAAGGGCGATGCAGACGGTCCTGGACATGCAGGAGAATTTCAGGCCCCACGCGGAACTCATGGTGAAGACGTCGCTGTTGTTGGCCCGAATCGCCGAAAAAGAATCCATCACCGCCGATGACAGCGAAGTGGAAGAACGGATCGGCAATCTCGCGCGTCTCCAGGGCCGCCCCGTGGAGGAGGTGCTGGAGACGATGCGGCAGAACGAAGGTATAGAGCAGCTGCGCGATGAAATTATAGAAGGAAAAGCTATGGCCTTTCTGGTGGAAAAGGCCACTGTGACGGTGGAAAAAAACCCCCTCTCCGACCTGGAGACGGAGTCGAAGGAGAACGCCTGATGCTTATTCCCATGGTCATTGAACAGGACGGCAAAGGAGAGCGGGCCTTTGATATATACTCACGCCTGTTGAGGGACAGGATTATTTTTCTCGGTTCCCATGTAACCGATGAAACGGCGAACGTAATCATTGCCCAGCTTCTCTATCTTGAGTCGGAAAATCCTGACAAGGATATTTCTTTTTACCTCAATACGCCCGGCGGTGTTGTGAGCGCCGGCATGGCTATCTATGACACGATGCAGTACATAAAGCCTGACGTCGCCACGGTATGTGTGGGACAGGCGGCGAGCATGGGGGCGTTGCTCCTGGCTGCCGGCACAAAGGGCAAACGATACGCGTTGCCCAATTCCCGTATACTCATTCACCAGCCCATGGGAGGATCCCAGGGACAGGCAACGGACATCGGCATTCAGGCAAAAGAGATATTGCGGCTGCGGGAGGAATTGAACATTATCTTGAGCAAACACACCGGCCAGCCCGTGAAGCGCATTGAAAAAGATACGGACCGTGATTATTTTATGACAAGCAGGGAAGCCTGCGAGTACGGTATTGTCGATCAGGTTATCGAGAAACGTCTCGCCGACGTGGTCAAGTGAGCGGCGAGGGGTTGACCTTTGATAAAACAATGGTTAGCTTGGGATAAGATGTAGAAGGGGGTTCCAGTCATGACAAAAAGGAGTAGAAAAGAAAACGGAGGACAGGGTGTGCTGTTTTGCTCCTTCTGCGGGAAGACCCAGAACCAGGTGCGCAAACTTGTGGCCGGACCCACCGCCTATATCTGTGACGAATGTATCGAATTGTGCCGCTGCATTGTCGAAGAAGAGGGCGGCGTTCAGGAGATCAGGGATCTCGCTGATGAAATTCCCGATCCCAAGAATATAAAAAAGTTTATCGATCAGTATGTCGTGGGTCAGGAACAGTGCAAAAAGGTTCTTTCGGTGGCCGTCTACAACCATTACAAGCGACTCTATGCCGATTACAGCAGTGACGGCGTGGAACTCCAGAAAAGCAACATACTGCTCATCGGCCCCACGGGTTCGGGCAAGACGCTCCTCGCGCGGACGCTGGCGCGGATGCTCAACGTTCCCTTTACCATAGCCGATGCCACGACGCTCACCGAGGCGGGGTACGTGGGGGAGGACGTTGAAAACATTATTTTGAGCCTCCTGCAAAATGCCGATTACGATGTTCAGAAGGCTTCCCGGGGCATTGTCTACATTGACGAGATCGACAAGATTTCACGAAAATCGGGCAATCCGTCCATTACCCGGGATGTGTCCGGCGAAGGTGTTCAACAGGCGCTCCTGAAGATTATCGAGGGAACCCTGGCCAATGTGCCGCCCAAGGGAGGAAGAAAGCACCCGCAGCAGGAGTTCATCCAGGTGGACACGACGAACATCCTCTTCATATGCGGTGGTGCCTTCAACGGCCTCTCCGATATCATTGAAAAGAGGAAGGGATCGAACGCCATCGGCTTCGGTGCCGACATTAAGAGCAAAACCGAACGGAACGTGGGAGAAATCCTGGCTGATGTCCGGACCGAGGATCTTCTCAAGTACGGGCTGATTCCCGAGTTCATCGGCCGTCTTCCCGTGATCGCCACGCTGGCTGATCTTGAAGAGGCGGACCTGGTGCGTATCCTGGTGGAGCCGAAAAATTCGATTGTCAGGCAGTACAAGAAGATGCTCGAGCTCGAGGACGTGAAACTCTCCTTCACGGAAGGAGCCCTGAGGGCCATCGCCCGGGCTTCCACGGAACGAAAGTCCGGCGCCAGGGGGTTGCAATCGATCCTGGAAGGGATCATGCTTGATATCATGTACGACATACCGTCGCGGCCGGATGTGAAGGAATGCCTCATCAGTGAAGATGTGGTTTCCAACAACGAGAAACCCATATTGCTTTTTGAAACCAAAACGGAAACTGCCCCCTCGAAGCGGCAGAAGGAGATAGGATAAGTGGGAATGTTTGGAATAGGTAAACGAAGTGACAGTGAGAACCAGGGAATTGCGATGCCGCTGCTCCCCCTGCGGGACGTGGTCGTTTTTCCCCATATGATCGTGCCGCTTTTCGTGGGAAGGGAGCGGTCGATCCACGCCCTTGAATCAGCCATGCAGCTGGACAAAGAGATATTCCTGGTTGCACAGCGAAGCGGCGATAATGAAGATCCCGGTGAAGAGGACATCTACGGCGTTGGTACCGTCGGATCGATCATACAGCTGCTCAGGCTTCCCGATGGAACGGTGAAGGCTCTTGTGGAAGGGAAAGTGCGCGGCCAGATCCGTGAATATGTCCCCAACGATGAATACTTCCTGGTCCGGGTTGACGAGGTGCATGACGTCTATAACCCGCGCCAGAGAGTCGCCGTTGAGGCGCTGATGCGAAGCATCGCGGAGTCCTTTGAAAAGTATTCCAGGATGAGCAAAAAAGTGCCCGCTGAAATGGTGGGCACCATGGCTTCCACAAAGGACCCGGCAAAACTGGCCGATGTGGCGGCGTCGCACCTGCACATCCATCTCAATGAAAAGCAGAAGCTGCTTGAGACGTGGGACATAGAGGAGCGTCTCGAGAAGATATACTCGCTGTTGATGTCGGAGATGGAGATCCTTGAAGTGGAGGGACGCATCAAGAAGCGCGTCAAGAAACAGATGGAGAAGACCCAGAAAGAATACTATCTGAACGAGCAGATGCGGGCGATTCAGAAGGAGATGGGTGAAGACGACAGCTTCAAGAACGAAATCAAGGAACTGGAAAAGAAGCTCAAGGAAAAGGAGATGTCCGAGGAGGCCCGCGCGAAAGTGGAGCACGAAATAAAGAAGCTGAAGATGATGGCTCCCATGTCGGCGGAAGCCACGGTGGTCCGCAACTATATCGACTGGCTGCTGGCCCTCCCATGGCACGAAAAAACAAAGGACCAGGATGATCTGAACGTTTCAGAAACTATTCTGGAGGAAGATCATTACGGGCTCAAGAAAGTCAAGGAGCGTATTCTCGAGTATCTGGCAGTTCAGATTCTCGTAAAGAAGAAAAAAGGCTCCATACTCTGCCTGGTGGGGCCGCCCGGCGTGGGTAAAACATCCATCGCGAAGTCGATTGCCCGGGCCACCAACCGGAACTTCGTGCGTCTTTCCCTGGGCGGTTTGAGAGACGAGGCGGAAATCAGAGGACACCGGAGAACCTACATAGGGGCGCTGCCGGGTAAAATCATTCAGCTCCTGAAGAAGGCCGGCTCAAACAATCCCGTGTTCTGCCTTGATGAGATCGACAAACTGAGCTCTGATTTCAGAGGCGATCCCGCGTCGGCCCTGCTTGAAGTTCTCGATCCCGAGCAGAACCACGCCTTTAATGATAATTACCTCGAGGTGGATTACGATCTTTCGGACATCATGTTCATAACCACGGCGAATGTACTCCAGACCATTCCGGCACCCCTCCAGGACCGGACCGAAGTCATTCGGATCGCCGGCTACACGGAGCCTGAAAAACTCAGCATCGCCAAGCAGTATCTCGTGTCCAAGGAGATGGAGGCAAACGGACTGACGAAAGAGAATATCAGTTTTACCGACGGTGCGCTCTTGAAGATAGTGCGCAACTACACCCGCGAAGCAGGCGTTAGGGGGCTCCAGCGGGAGATTGCCTCCATATGCCGGAAAGTAGCCCGTAAGGTCGTTACGGAGGGCTTCAAAAGCCACGTGAAGGTGACGTCCAACTCTATCGAGAAATACCTTGGCGTCGAAAAATACCGTCATGGCGATCTGAGGCACGAGGACAAGATCGGCCTGACGGTGGGTCTCGCCTGGACGGAAGTGGGAGGTGAACTGCTGAACATCGAATCGACGGTCATGCGCGGAACGGGACGTCTTACGCTGACGGGCAAACTGGGTGATGTAATGCAGGAGTCGGCCCAGGCGGCTCTTACCTACGTCCGTTCAAGGGCCCGGGAGTTGGGGCTGGATGAAAACTTCTACCGCAAGATGGACGTCCACGTGCATGTGCCGGAAGGCGCCATTCCGAAGGACGGTCCGTCGGCGGGCATCGCCATGGCCACATCCATCGCATCATCCCTGCTGAACCGTAAGGTGAAATGCGACATCGCCATGACGGGCGAAATAACGCTCCAGGGACGGGTGCTTCCCATCGGAGGTCTGAAGGAAAAACTGCTTGCCGCACACAGGGCCCAGGTGAAGACCGTCGTGATCCCGAGGGAGAACAAGAAGAACCTGGAAGACGACATCCCCGCCAATGTGTTGCGGGAGATTGAGATCATACTGGTGGATTCGATGGACGAGGTCCTGGAACGAGCCCTTCTGCCGCTGGATGATAAGCCGGAACATCCGGAACCGAAAGCCGGCCCGGTCTTCTCATCAGGCAGCGACGAAATGCGGCTGAACCTGTGCAGGACATCATGACACGACGCGAGCCCTGAGCAGCTGTATAGCACGGAGCATGTGAGAGATTATTCTTGACAAGACGTCCATTTTTGAATACATCTCACGAGCTTCAGCCTTATTGCTCGTTGCAGGGCGGATAGCTCAGCTGGGAGAGCGCCACGCTTACACCGTGGATGTCACAGGTTCAAGTCCTGTTCCGCCTACCATGAAAGGATTTGCGGGGTCGTAGTTAAGTTGGTTATAACGCCGGCCTGTCACGCCGGAGGCCGAGGGTTCGAGTCCCTTCGACCCCGCCAATAATGAAAACAGGGGGTTTGGATCATTCTTCCTGCCCCCTGTTATGCTACGTAATAATGGACTTTCACTGCTGTACTTTGTTTTTTCCATGCTGTACCGCCACGGTGGTTCCCCGTGCCATGGGTGAATATATTTAATTTTACTGCACATCGTCATTGTGCTGTACTGTACAAATATACTTGACCCATACATAGTACACAGTGTAATGATAACAAGAAGTTCATCTGGTTGCTCCGCGGGTATATTTTTTTAAGCAAAGGAGGGCGGTTTATGTGGGGTACGTTTTTAAAAAGAGCAGTCGTTGTTGCGGCAGGGGCACTGATTCTGGCCTGCGGTCATGCTTGGGCCGACGAGACCCCCGGACCTGCCGGGGGAGAAACGCTGAAAGACGCCATACAGAGTGTTCTTCAGACACATCCTGAAATCAAGGCGGCCGCGTATGGGAGGACAGCGAGGGACTGGGAGGTTGTTCAGGCCTGGTCATCCTTTTTCCCGACCCTCGATGGTTACATGTCCTATGGGTATCAGAAACAGGACAAGCCCTCTCTCCTCGATGATACGTCCTATCCCAAGCAGAACGTGCTGAGCCTTCGTCAGAATGTGTTTCGTGGCGGAGCTAATCTGGCGGACATAAAGAGGCAGGAGGCGCGGGTTAAATCACAGGCCTATCTCGTGCAGGGGACATCGGAAAACATGGCGCTCATGACGGCCAGGGTTTACATGAACGTGCTGCGGAACACCAAGCTTCACGAACTGGCCAACGAAAACCTCGTCAATCACGAACGCATTGCCGACCAGGTGGAGTTGAGGTTGCGAGCGGGCGTTGACGCCAAGGCGGAAATGGAGCAGGTAATGGGCCGTCTCGCGCTGGCAAAATCAAACGTCGTCGTTACTTCGGCAAATCTTCGGGACGCCGTAACCGATTACCACGCGTTGCTGGGCTGGCTGCCGGAAGACCTGGATGAAGTCGAGCCGCTGGACGTCACATTGCCTGGAGCCCTCGAAGACGCGGAACAGGCAGCTCTTACCAACCATCCTGTCATCAAGTCCGCCAAGGCCGATCTTGAAGCACGGGAAGAGCAGCACAACGTAGCCAAGCGGATACTCTCCCCGAGCGTCGATCTCGCGGCCAATTACTACTGGAATAAAAACGTGGATCCCTATGCAGGACGTCGGAGGTATCTGACAGCCACAGCCACGGCGAGCATGAATTTCTTCAGCGGGGGCCGGGACTACGGACGTATCCAGGAAACATCATACCTTCTCAAGGAAGCGGAGGAGATACTTCATAACACCCGTCGCCAGACTGTTCAGTCTATTCGTCTGTCCTGGGAAGCCTACAAGTCGACAATGGAGCGGGTCGTCTATCTGGAGGAATATGTCGAAGCCGCTGTCGCAACGGCGGAAGCGTTTGCCACCCAGTGGAACATCGGAAGGCGAACCATGTTCGACCTGCTGGATACCCAGGCGGAAGCGATCAATGCCAGATCCGACCTCATACGGGCCCAGTATGACCTGGTGTACGCCGAATACCGTATTTTAAACAGCCTCGGCATGCTCGTTCATTCAGTGGGACTCGAATGGCCTGACGAAGGACGTGTCGAAGGCGATGAGTAGGGCGTGCCCGTCATAGCGGCGAGGATAAAGACTGACGGCTTCGTAAAAAAGTCCTGATGCTTCATTGCGCTCCTTCCTTCGTTCTTCGTTACTGCGGTGTACCTCACAGTACACCTCAGTCCTCAGGATGTGAGCGCCGTGCCTCAAGGCTTTTTACAAAGCCGTCCTCTATCAGACGTTTTCCGACGTTTGACGAGGCCGTCAAGACTGCTCTTCGTACGTTTTAAGCGGAGCCGGAGCCGGACGGACAGCCTCCGGTCGGGGAGGCGCCAGGCTTGATACGCTGTGTCAACACGCAGGGCATCGAACAATAGTACCGGGGACATGATCTCCGGCATTATAACGGGATGTTTCGCTGCGCTCTTTCCTCCGGCACCGAGAGTACCCCACGGTACACCTCATTTCTCAGGATGCGGTGCTGTGCCTCAGAGATCTTTTTGCAAAGCCGTCCCCCATCGGGCGTTTCCCGACGTTTGACGAGGCCGCCAATACCGATGTATTTTGAGAGTGGGGGTGGGTCCATTCGTTTCGGGCCCACCTTCAAAGAATTTTCCGGGGGCTTCACAGGCAAGTATCCTGGTTCTTGCTCACACATGAAGGCCCCGCCGGGCACCGATCTCTGCCTCTCCGGCGGGTTTTTCCTTACGAATCAACTCCGGTTGCTCTGATGGGTCGCGCAATTAAAAGAATCCCCTTCTGGCTGATCCTTATCATTATCGTGGCGAGTGTCGTTGCCGGCGCCCGCAGTGTCGATGACTTTCGTATCAGTCGTGAACTCATCAAACAGGCGGAAACCAAGTACGGTGCGGATGCGGCAACCCGTCTGCTTGAGTGGGAAGATATGATACGTACAGCGGACAGAGGCGCGACGGATCTTGAAAAGCTTGAAAAAGTGAATGATTTCTTTAACAGCCGAGTCCGGTACGTATCGGATTGGGATTTGTGGGGGGTAGAAGATTACTGGGCCACGCCCTTTGAGACTCTCAGCAGAAACGCCGGGGATTGTGAAGATTTTGCCATAGCCAAGTACTTTACCCTCAAGGCGATCGGGGTGAAAGAAGAGAAAATAAACATCATGTACGTCAAGGCCCTTCAGTACGGGATCGCCCACATGGTTCTTGCTTACTACAGCAGTCCTGAAGCGGATCCGCTGATTTTGGACAACATAATCGACGGTATGCTGCCCGGATCTCAACGGGCCGACCTGCTGCCCGTTTTCGGGTTCAACGGTAGCGGTCTCTGGACGGCGAAGCAACGGGCGGAAGGAAAGCTCCCCGGGAAGGCTGAACGGATCAAGCCATGGCAGAATCTGCAGGAAAGGATGTCATCAGGCAGACTTTAAAGTGAGGGCAGTACTATGACACTATATCGCCAACTTATCATTTTTACCTTTGTGTTGTTCCTTGTGCTCTTCGCAGGGACCTGGTACGCGAAGCTGGAAACCACGCGTTCCTTCCTGGTGGACCAGCTTGAGTCCCATGCCCAGGATACCGCGACCTCACTTGGACTTTCCATTACACAGCACATGGCAACGCACGATATGGCAACCATTGAAAGCATGATCAACGCGGTTTTTGACCGCGGTTATTATATGGTAGTCCGATTGGCCGATGTCAGAGATACCATACTGATCGATCGCACTCTGGATGTTACCATCGAAAACGTACCCCCATGGTTTATCCGCTGGATCAGCCTGGAAACGCCCGATGCCACCGCGTACGTGATGGCCGGGTGGAACATGGCAGGTTCCGTTTATGTCAAGAGCCATCCCGGCTATGCCTACAAAACACTCTGGGATGACGTTGTCAGCACGACTTTATGGTTTCTTGCCTGCGCTGTCTTTGTTCTCATAGCCGGCGGCGTTGGACTGCGCTTTTTACTGAGGCCTCTGGCGCTTGTGGAGAAACAGGCCGATGCCATCTGCAGGAAAGAATACGAGATACAGGAACGCATACCCTGGACCAGGGAATTCAGGCGTGTCGTCGAGGCCATGAATCGCATGACCTTCAGAGTCAAGGAGATGTTCGAGGAGCAGGTCATGCAGGCGGAAGGCTTCCGGGAACGGGCATACACGGATCCGGTCACCGGTTTGGGAAGCCGCCGTTACTTCGACACGCAGGTTACGGCCCGTCTTGATCGCAAGGACAGCATAACGAAGGGAATTTTACTTCTGGTCAAATTGAACGATCTCGACAAGCTCAACAAGGAGAAGGGGTTCGAGGCAGGCGATGAATTTCTGAGACGGGTTGCAACGTTGCTTCAGGATGCCACCAGCAGCTACGCGAGTTGTGTCCTTGCCCGTCTCACGGGCGGCGATTTCGGCATTTTTCTACCTGACGCGCCGGTCTGGGACGCGGAGACAATCGCCCGCGGCATAGCAGGCATGCTGGGAAGACTGGCGGTCGAGCAGATTGCCTTGACGGACAATGTCGGCTATGTGGGAGCCTCGACCTATGAAACCACCGTGACACTGGGGCGCATGCTTTCAGAAGCCGATCTCGCCCTGTCAATGGCCCGCCAGACAGGGGCCAATGGCTGGGCGGTGCGGGCGATTACGGAAGAAACGAACGCCATGCCGCTTGGGCAGCAACAGTGGAAGGAAATTCTTGAAAAAGCCATCAGTGAGGACAGGATGAGCTATGACGCCCAGCCGGTGGTGAAGACCTCCGACATGAACATGCTGCATCACCTGGAACTTTTCTCCCGGATCATACTTGAAGACGGCAAGGTTCTGAGCGCCGGTGTGTTCATTCCGCTGGCGGAGCGCCTGAACCTGATGTCGTCCATCGACCGGGCGGTCATCGAAACGGTTATCAAGCTTGACCGCAGGCAGCTTCCCGTTGAAACCCTTGCGGTAAACCTGTCAGCTGCTTCTCTGAGAGACGAAGCCTTCAGGGAATGGTTGCAATCAACCCTGATGGATCTGCCCACAACGTCGCCCCGCATGATTTTCGAATTTTCCGAGTTTAACGCTGTCCAGAACCCGGAACTGGTCAGGGAAATCGGAGTATTCCTCCGTGACAGGGGTCATGGTATCGGTCTTGATCACTATGGGCAGAGCTTCTCGAACCTGGGATATCTCAAATCGATACTGCCCGATTATGTAAAAATAGACAGGGCTTATACGGGGGAACTCAAAGACAAGGACAGTGACAGCCGCTTTTTCATCGGCTCTTTGTGTAGTGTCGCTCACAGCATCGACATCATGGTTATTGCCGAAGGGGTCGAGACTGAAGAGCAGGTGGACGTTCTGAAGGATCTGAATGTCGACGCTATCCAGGGGTATGTAATCGACAGGCCGAGGCCGATTTTGGAGATGTTAAAAAAGTAACCGATGTCGAGAATCTCAAATGATGTCATCGACTGTAAGGCTGTGGGATGCAATCTCTCCACGGAGTTTGCTGCGTTCCTGCATTTTTGTCTGTGCCTCGTCGGGAAGCTCCGTAAAGAGGATGATGTTCTTGCGAATCAGAAGGTCGACCAGGTCTTCGATCAAACGGATCATACCCTTGTCGGAAATGGACAAAAGCAGCTTTTTCGAGTCCTCACCGGCCGTTTCAGAGAGAAAGTCCAGCACTTCTTCGTCAACGGAATTCTTTTTCTCCGTGGCCATATCGTTGGGAGCATTGTATATCGCGACGATGGTTCCCTTTTTATCCCGTTCTATGTAAAGCATGGATGCACCTCCGGATTGTCATGGTTGAGTGATGCGAGAAAAAATAACATCATTTGTTTTAAATGAACAGCATTATAATCATATGAAACACAGGATGGGACGGGCCTGGCAAGGAAACTCCGTACTGTCCGTTCGAGGAAGAATGTAAATGAAAGGTATGCCCGCTGCAATGGATCAGTCTTCTCCGAAGGAATGGAAGATTGAAGGAGATAGCGTCGCCCATGACGACCCTCTGCTGGAGTGTCTGATCCAGGTGACAAAACTGTACGGTTACCCGGCTACCCGAACAGGCCTGGTGTCGGGACTGCCCCTCGTCAAAAACCGGCTCACCGTCGAACTCTTTTCACGGGCGGCGGCACGGGCCGATCTGTCATCCCGTGTGATGAAGAAACCGCTGGGCGGGATTTCCCTCTTACAGCTGCCGGCTATCCTGCTTCTCCAGGGGCGGCAGGCCTGTGTTCTTGCCGGTATCGATCTCGCGAACGACACGTTCACGGTCCTGTTTCCTGAAACGGGCATGGGAGAGCAGCGTATCGCCAGGAAAGAACTGGAGAATCTCTACACGGGCTACGTCATTTTCGTCCGCCCCAGATACCGCCTTGAAAAGAAAACCCTGGAGGAAATGTCTCCCGGCACAGAGAAAAACTGGTTCTGGGGAACGATTTTAAAAAACTGGCGGATATACCGTGACGTGCTGGTTGCCTCCTTTCTGATCAATCTCTTCGGTCTTGCCACACCGTTCTTCGTGCTTCTCGTTTATGACCGGGTTATTCCCAATTATGCCGTCGAGACGTTGTGGGTTCTTGCCATCGGCATTACGGTGATCTACTTTTTTGCCGTGCTTATGCGGAGCCTGCGGAGCTACTTTATAGACGAAGCCGGAAACAAGGCAAACCTGGTTATTTCTTCGATTTTGCTTCAAAAGGTGCTTGACCTGAAACTGGAAGTCCGTCCCCAGTCAATCGGATCCTTTACCCGTAATCTACAGGAGTTCGAAAGTATACGGGATTTCGTTACCTCCTTTTCCATCACGTCCGTGATAGACCTGCCCTTCATGCTTCTGGGATTGTTCGTGGTCTGGTATCTCGGGGGTAATGTAGTCGTCATATTCCTGGTTGCCATGGCCATCATGGCCCTCCATGCCTTGCTGATACAGAATCCTCTCCGCTCGGCTGTGGGGAAAACCCTCCAGGCCTCATCCCAGAAAAACGCCATTCTTGTCGAGGGTATCTCGGGACTTGAAACGATAAAGACTCTTGGTGCCGAAAGCCAGATCCAGCGTGCCTGGGAAGAGGCAGTGAGCTATATCGCCAGATGGAGTGCCCGGGCCAGGATGCTGACCAACTCGGTTACCGATGCTTCCTTTTTCTGGCAGAGTACCGTTGTCGTGGGTGTCGTCATCGCCGGCGTCTACAAAATCTACCTGGGCGAACTATCCCAGGGCGGTCTCATCGCCCTGGTCATTCTTTCCCGCCAGGTGCTGGCGCCCATGGGCCAGGTGGTGAGCCTCGCTACCCGCTACCAGCGGGCCAAGGAGGCCCTCGGGACGCTCAACGATATCATGACACTTCCCGTGGAGAGACCCGCGGGCAAGCACTTCCTCCACCGATCCCGGGTCAACGGATCACTGGGGATAAAAAACGTCACCTTTTCCTATCCCGGTCAGACCACCAGGGTTTTCAACAATTGTTCGCTGGAAATAAGGGCCGGGGAAAAAGTAGGAATCATCGGTCCCGTCGGATCCGGAAAGACCACGCTGGGTAAGCTCATACTGGGACTCTACGAGCCCCAGAGCGGCATGATCACCGTGGACGGAACTGATATCCGCCAGATCGATCCGACGGAACTCCGCCGTTTCATCGGCTATGTTCCTCAGGATATACAGCTGTTCCGGGGTACCGTCAGGAACAACATCACCATGGGAACCCATGATGTTGACGACATGACTATACTGCGGGCCGCCGATGTCGCCGCCGTCGACGACTTTGTCAGAAAACATCCACTTGGATATGACATGGAAATAGGGGAACTGGGCCGGGGGCTTTCCGGCGGACAGCGACAGTGCATAGTCATTGCCCGCGCGCTGTTGCTTGATCCTCCCATACTGGTGCTGGATGAGCCCACGAGCAACATGGACAACCGGACCGAGGTCCGGCTCAGGAAGAAACTGGGAGAGCTGATCGAGAACAAGACCCTGGTCCTGATAACACACCGGGCCTCCCTGCTGGACATGGTGGACCGCCTTGTCGTAATCGACAACGGTACCATCATTGCGGACGGACCGAAGGCCTCTGTCCTGGAGGCATTGAGAAAGGGTCAGTTGAGGCCATAAGCGGGAGCGAGAACATTGACAGAAGAACATCATGAAGCACCAGTGCCGAGTCCTGACGGGAAAGAACGGAAAACGCAGGAGCTGTTCTATCGCATGGAGGCTGCGGATCTTGAATTTGCAACAGATATCCGGACATCGATTCTCGCCCAGTCCCCCCGGGGCGGCAGGGCGATTATCTGGGCTGTGCTGGTCCTTGTTATTGCAGGCCTTTACTGGGCCTCCATCTCAGAAATCGAGGAAGTGACCAGGGGCGAGGGTAAAGTTATACCATCGGGCCAGATCCAGGTAATTCAGAACCTTGAAGGGGGGATCCTGTCCGAGATTCTTGTGAAACCCGGTGACAGGGTTGAAAAGAACCAGTTGCTGCTCAGAATAGATGAAACCCGATTTTCATCATCATTCCAGCAGAACCGGGCGAGATACCTCGCAAACCTGGCCAAGGCGGCACGCTTGAGCGCCGAAGCTGCCGGAACGCCCTTCACGGTGCCCGGGGAAGTAACGGAAGAGATGCCTGAGATCGCTGAAAGTGAACGGCAGTTATATGTTTCACGGCAGAAAGAACTGAATTCAGCCATCGAAATCAGGCAGGAACAGCTCAATCAGCGGACCATCGAACTGAGAGAACTCACTGTCAAGCTCGACGAACTCAACAAAACCTATGCCCTTTTTCAGAACGAACTGGAAGTCTTGCGGCCGCTGGTGAAACAGGGCGCCTTTTCTGAAATGGAGCTTCTTCAGTCGGAACGCAGGGCGAGTGAGATGCGTGGAGAGATAGAGGTAACGAAGCAATCCATTCCCCGTGCCCGCTCCAGGATCGATGAAAGCAGGGCGGCGCTGCAAGAGGTGCGGCTGAACTTCGTCAACAAGGCCAAGTCTGAACTGAACGAGGTTTCTTCGATCCTGGGAGAGGAAACGGCCAGCGCCGTCGCACTGAAGGACCGCCTGGACCGGACACTCGTGCGATCTCCCGTCAACGGTACGGTGAACCGGGTGCTGGTCAGCACGGTTGGCGGCGTTATCCAGCCCGGTATGGATCTGATAGAAATCGTTCCCGCCGATGGAACACTGCTCGTCGAGGCGAAGATCAGACCCGCCGACATCGCCTTCCTGAGGCCCGACCAGCGGGCCATGATAAAGATTACAGCCTACGACTTTACTATATATGGCGGGCTCGAGGCACACCTCGAGCATATCGGTGCCGACAGCATAACCGATGACAAGGGCATCAGCTTTTATCTGGTCCAGTTGAGGACGGAAAGAAACTTTCTCGGAACAGATAACAATCCACTGCCGATCATTCCCGGAATGATCGTGACGGCCGACATTCTTACCGGCAAGAGAACGATACTGTCATACCTGTTGAAACCCGTCTTGAGAGCCAAGTACACCGCATTGAGAGAAAGGTGAACGCATGAAGATACTTCTGGGCAGTGCGAACCAAGCTGTGATCGAGAGGTGGGCCGACCTCCTTTCCTCTGACAGGACCGAAGAGGCGAAAACACATAAGGAAGTGAGGCTCCGATGCGCGGCACGAACCTTCGATTTGATTCTCCTGCATCGTTCCCTGGTGGATCTGGCCGCCTTTTCGGAATTGCGAAGAGCGGTTCCCCGGGGACGCTTTCTTCTGCTGTCGGACCTGCCGAGCGAAGAAGAGGGGCTCGCTTTTCTGAAAGCGGGAATAGACGGATACGGCAACACCTACATGGCGCGGGAGCGCCTCGTCGAAGCGTCACGGGTCATTACCGGAGGCGGTGTCTGGCTGGGCCGGAAGATTGTCCAGCGGCTGATTCGTGACATGGCTGTCCGGGTACCGGAACGGGCGGCAAACGAAAACGACAGGGCCCTCAAAGGCCTGACAAACATGGAACGCACCGTTGCCGATATGGTGGCGACGGGGATGACAAACCTTGAGATCGCCGCCGATCTGAACATTACCGAGCGGACCGTCAAGGCCCATCTGACCTCCATCTACATGAAGACAAAAACCGGCAACCGCCTGAGCCTGGCCCTGCTTATCAACCGTTAAAAGAGCGGAGATTCCCTATTGATTTATTGCATCTATCGCTTTCAGCATTGTCCTCATGTCATACTTCATGCGGTCCGGAACAACAAGGTCCCTATAATTATGCCTCCCCTGGAACCGTACGACAGCTGTGTTTGAACCTGTAATGCGTTCAACCAGACCACGCACCTCCGGATCATCGAGCCTCAGGTATGCCCACTCCCGGACTTTTATCGATGTATCCGTCTCAAAGTCGATCGGGTACGATTGATAGGTCTGCCCGTCGGTTATAACCGCGAATCGTTCGATGGACAGGCTTGAGACTCCGTAATACCGAATTTTCAAGAACCCTGCCGCGGCATCTTTTCTGAGAACCCCGGTCAATCCAATGTATGAGGATCTGTTGTAGTGGCCTGTCGAATGTCGGAGAGGTTCGAAGACGATGACATTATCGATCGTATCGTGTTCGTGAGAATGGCGAGTTATTCCTTCAAGAACATCGTGGCGTTTTTCTAATGGAAGAGATTCCATAAAGTTTTTCAGGTATCTCTCCCAGACCTCAACCTTGAGCGTTTGGCCGTTACTCAGGTTCAGATGGCCGTTTGTGTTTCTATCCCAGGCCGGGATGGGTCGAAGGCGTGAACCGGGGTGCTTTTTCAGATATTCCGCTCTTCGTTCGCGTTGGCTATTCCACAGGTCTCGTTGCCTGGCCAAGTCTATCCTGTCATAGCACACATCACTTCCTTCAATAAGGGGCAGCCATCGCGGTACGCGATCGACGTCCAGCCGCACATCAGCTTCCCGGTGCGTGGTGGGAATTACTGCCTCGTCGGGCAGCCTGGAGGCACAGCCGGGCATCATCAGGAAGAAAAGCACGAACGAGACAATGCCGATCACCTTCCTTCTGCACATTCCCACATTCACTCCTTCAATATACTGAACGGACCGGGAGGGCCCTGATGCTGGAGGTGTAGACCTGGGCGAGCCAGTGCCTGCTGCCGTTGTAGAAAGAAAAAGCGGCCGCGTCGAAAGCGCGCGTTTCGGATGCCCAGACCCACGAGGTCGACAGCTCGATCAACGGGGTCAAGTGAACAGTATACATACGTTGAGTCGGTTTGTAACGCTTGCTCCCGTCATACAGCTCAGCAAGTTCATACTGCTTCGGCATTCTCCAGTCAGTGTATCCGCCTCCTCGATAGTTTTCGCAATAGGAGGTTGCATGCTCCCAATCTATATCGTTTCCGTTGTCCCGTGAAGCCCACATGAGGTTTGTGCGCGTATCGAGGATCGTTCCGTCCTCGTAGGCGATAAAGGGTAAATCTCGATCGACTTCCTGAATTTCCGGCGGAATCTGCCGGGGTGGACGCAGGTCACGCACCGGGCGCCCGATCTGAATCAGGAGTCCCTCCTGAACAGTCATGGCGACGGCTTCTTCAAGAAGGTCAGCTCTGCCGTCGATGACCACGCGAACCTTCCGGCTGTGGCCGTAATGACGAACCCTGTCCAGCCAGGGCGAGCTATCCGCGGCTATGACCTGTTCGCCCTTGTAGGGACTGCTCAGGCCGTACAGATCGCAAACGATTCGATCCGGATCGGCCAGAAGAAATGTAACAAAGTTTCTGATCGGACCATCGGCGTGGATGAGGATCTCTGCGCCTGTTTCAAACCCTTCAATGGATACCGTGTGAAGCATGGTCGCCGAGGGACCGCTGAACTCCTTTTCGTATGCCGTTGGCGCCGTAACCGTCTCCGGCCGTGAAGAGACATGTCTGTAATCCCGGGCTTCCTCCTGATCACGACCATCACCGGCCCCGTTTTCCCTGTCGTCCGATTCCGTGCTGACGATACTGAAGCCGTTCCCGCCATCCCCGCGCTCGCCGGGCATCGTGCCGCAGCCCCACAAGATGACTGCGACAGGCAGAATAACGGCCGCAACCGTCTTGAAAATGCCGTGTGTACTCATCTCGCTCACCTGTTTCATTGCGGGCGGGCCGGCTTCTTCCCCGAGCCGGGCCGTTGTACGGGTAGATGTACAATAACCGGTGCCCGATGTCACCCATAAACACAACAGACAGGGTATCGATGTTTATGTTATCATGAGCCCCCCGCGGTGGTGATGCTTGTCGGTGCTTCAGGGAGAGTGGGCGGCACGATGACCGGCGCCTCCTCGATCACTCTCATGGATTTCCACGCGCCGCCCAGGAACCTGACGAGAAAGACGCATCCGATCGCGGCTATGTAGAGTGACGCGACGGTCCACAGGGCATACAGGCCGGCGGAAAACACAAAGACCGCCGCAAAACTCGGCAAGACCAGTATCCCCAAGGTCAGGACAAGTGTTGCTATCATGACGAAGCGCGTGTCGCCCGCCCCCTTGAGGGCTGACGAGAAGATGATGTTCAGCGTGTCGAAAAGGGAGTACACCGCCACGAACCTGAGAAGAACCACGGCGAGCGCGGCAATGGGGGTGAAGGATTCCAGATCGGCCGACCAGGCGAAAGGCGCTATGACCAGGCCGGGAAGGAACAGATAGATAAGTGAAAGGGCGAGCATGTAAGAAAAGGTGAGAGAGAAAGCGGTCCAGGTCGATGTCACAGCCAGGGAGGGCCGGTTTTCTCCCAGGCGCCGACCCACCAGGACCGATGCCGCTATGCCGACGCCTATCATGGGCATGAAGGCGAGGGTGCTGATATTGAGGGCTATGGTTGTTGCCGCCAGGGCGTCGGTACCCAGCCGGCCCATAATCAACGTGAATACGGTGAAGCCCGTGTTGTCTATGAAAAACTGGAGTCCGCTGGGGAACCCGTAACGGATCAGCCTGCGGAAGAGCATCATGTCAAAACGCCAACCCGAGAGCGTGCCGAAGGTTGTTTCGTAGCGGTTCCTGAAAATGATCAGCCCGTACATGATGAAGTTTGCCGCAAGTGACACGATGGTGGCGATGCCGGCTCCTCCTATTCCCATCTCCGGGAAACCCCAGTTCCCGAAAATAAGGAGCCAGTCAAGGAAAAGATTGATTGCCGTGGAGATGAGATTAACCCACATGATGGGCCAGGTACGTCCCAATCCCGAAAGAAAGCCCGCCATGGCCGACGAAGCGATGATAAAGAAGCCTCCGCAGCAGAGTATGGAAAAGTACAGAGTTTCGTACTCCCGGATTTCCGGGCTGTGGCCGACAAAAGAAAACAGTGCGGCCGCCGAGGGTATGAACATGAGTTGAACAATCCCGCCCAGGAGGGCTACGTACAGACCCTGCCACAGGGAAGGGCCGCACCGTTTCGGCCGCCTGGCCCCATAGTACTGGGCCGTGAAGGTTCCCACGTAGCTGGCGGTCCCCATGAAAATGCAGCTGATGGTAAATGACAGAAGACCGGCGGGCATGGCGGCGGCAACTGTTTCAGAGGAATACCAGGTGAGAAACATGCGGTCCACGAAATGCTGAACAGACCAGGAACTCGTGCTGGCGATGAGAGGGAGGGCGATGACAAGAAGCTCCCGGTACCCGCCGTCCCGGTTCCAGAGGTGACGCATGGTTTTCTTGAGGCTCGATGTCACAGTCGGGACCCTTTCACGATTCGTTGACGGAACTACTTGTACGATGGTTTGAATCCCGGCGCAAGGGAGATCCGGAAAGCAGTGACGGGGCTCAGATATAAATGGGTTGAACGGGACGGTTTCCTTGGGTACTATTGGCAGGCCTGTCAAGCCCGTTGGGGGCGGTCTATTCAAGGACTCGGGAGCATGGAGATGTCGACAGTCATAGGGGGAACGGTGAGAGGGGCGGGGCGGGCGGTCGCTGCCGTCGCACTGCTTCTCTGCCTCGTGACGGTCCTTTCCTCCTGCTCGGCCCGACGGCCGGCGCTCCCGAAACCGCCGGTGACGGCCGCCGCGAAAATCGCCCCGCTGGGATTCACCATCCAGGCGGGAGCCTTTTCCAACGTGGACAACGCGGCCGGACTGACGGAACAGCTCAACGTCCACAACCTGAATGCCTATTATTTCGTATATGAAGAGGGACTCTACAAGGTCCGTTTCGGTGACTTCGCGACCAGGGAAGAAGCCCTGCGGAAGGCCTGTGAACTCCAGAGCGAAGGGGTCATCGAAGAATACTACATTGTCCGGCCCGATCAGTATTCCCTGGCCCAGCGGTCACTTCGGGGCGATCAGTACGTACGGAACCGGCTGGTTGAAACGGCACGGAGTTTTCTCGGCGTCCCCTACAAATGGGGCGGGGAGTCCGAAACGGAGGGTTTTGACTGCAGCGGTCTGGCCATGTCCGTCTACCGCCTCAACGGGTTCAGTCTTCCCCGTACGTCCCGGGACCAGTTCAGAACGGGAGCGCCCGTGGATGTCAGGAACCTGTCGGAGGGTGATCTCGTGTTTTTTGACACCAGGGGACGGGGGGCTGTTTCCCACGTGGGAATCTACACCGGGGGAGGGCGATTTATTCACGCTCCGCGGTCGGGCAGGGATGTCTCCATCGATTCTCTCGACAATTCCTGGTACCGGAGCCGATACCTGGGTGCGCGCTCCTACCTGTAGCAGCTCAGGGAAGACGGGTCATCACAGTCTGTTCAGCGCCCTTGTACAGAGGGGAATCCGGAGGATTGTCGCATCGATTGCGATGGTTCCGGGTTGCAGTCTCCGCGGTCAAGGCGGAGATGGTACCCCCCGTGACGTGCCCCGG